>NZ_JAMPKJ010000029.1 GCF_039962115.1 Funiculus sociatus GB2-C1
TTGTCATGAATAGATGGCTGTTGTGTGGTAACTCTAGCCTCTCATGTCCCTCTACCCTTTTTCACAAATTCCCCGCGGCTATTGGCTTTCACCTACTTCTGTCAGGCAGTCAGCCCAACAATCAATACCATGTAGTTCAGGTCTATTATGGATTCTTCCAATAGCCCTTCTCGCAACTGAGTTATATTTCGCTGTGCCGATTTTCTTAATCTCTGATATTTCAGCCAATCCTGTTGAATGTTTTTTAACAAATTGAAAACACTCCCATAGAATTTTACTCAAAGACGAGGTTAAGCCTTTGCTTGTATAGTTAGTAAACTTCTCCCTAAATTGGTGTATATCCGCAGGCAAAGGTCTAAATCCTATGACACCCAAAGCGCACCAAAAGTGCGATGGTATTGAAATGAAATACCATAATCGCCATCCATCGGTAAAATGTAACTACTTCTCAGGGTAGAAATGAGCAGTGAGGTAATTGATAATAGGTAACTGGTAATTGGTAGTAGCAATTACCCATTCCCGATTCTCGATTCCCCATTTCCCTTTCCCCATTCCCTGCTAAATTGGCAATGGCACTGCATAGCCTGTCTGAATTTCATGCTTAAGAAAAATAAACGTCCCCTAATTCTGGCTTTGGGAACTGGTGCGTTGCTACTGGGCGGCGCATTGGCTTACTGGCTGCTGGTGCAGCAAAATATTTTACGGGGTAATGTCCCAGAAGGTGCCAAGTTAGTTCCTCAGGATGCGCTCTTTGCCGTATCAGTTTCTACTGATGAAAAGCAATGGCAGCAACTGCGGGAGTATGGCACTCCGCAAAGCCAAGCTGCCTTTGCCAAACAGCTGCAACAGCTGGAAAAAAATCTCCTCACTGCCAACGGCTACAACTATCAGCAAGATATTAAGCCTTGGGTGGGTAAAGAAGTTACGATCGCTTTTTTGCCCCCGGAAACACCGCAATCCCCGAATGCGATTCCCGTTGGTCAACAATCGGTGGTGATGGTGCTGCCAATTAACGATCCCTTGCAAGCAAAGCAAGTGTTGGAAAGAGCCAGACCGCAAACCGCCAACAAGTTCGTTGAACGCGATTACAAGGGCATTAAGATTAGAGAAACGCCGAGCGGTGCGGCACAGAAGTTTTCCACAACGCTGCTAGAACGTTCTTTGGTTGTCAGCACCGATCCTAAAGGGACGGAGCGCATAATCGATACCTACAAAGGTGCAGCATCTTTGGGGACTACTCCAGGTTACTCGGAGGCGTTGGGTAGGATTAGAGCCACAGATCCATTTGCGCGATTATATTTCAATGTGCCAGTTGCTACTGCTGTAGCCGCAGCAAACTCGGCGCGATCGCTTCCTTCCCAAAACCTCGCTTCTTTGCAACAAAAGCAGGGTTTAGCAACAACGGTGATGTTGCAACCACAGGGAATTCTTTTTAAAGGGGTTTCTTGGCTGAAGCCGAACAGCGAAAACAAGTATGCTGTTGAAAACAATTCCAAAATTATGTCCCGCCGCTTGCCAGAAAACACGCTGATGATGACTTCTGGCGGCAATTTAGAGCGATTATGGCAAGATTACGTCAAGGGCGCTCAATCAAATCCGATTATCCCGATCAATCCAGAAGCCCTGAAAGCTGGAATAAAGTCTCAACTTGGTCTAGATTTAGAGCAAGATTTGCTGCCTTGGATGCGAGGCGAGTTTAGCTTGGCTTTAATTCCCGCACCTAAAGGAGTTCCCTCAAATTTAGGTGCTGGGGTGGTATTTATGGTGCAAGCAAGCGATCGCTCTCGTGCGGAAAAATCCCTCCAGCAAATAGATCAGGTGATGGCAAACCAATACCAATTCCAGGTGCAACAGGGAAGCTTGAATAATCAACCAGTAGTCAACTGGACATCGCAGTTGGGTGGTTTAGCCGCAACTCACGGCTGGTTAGATGGAAATGTTGCCTTCCTGTCCTTGGGCGCACCTGTTGCTACTACCATCGTCCCGCAACCACAAGCAACTCTCTCCGACAGTGAGTTATTTAAACAGGGGATGCCAACAGAACTTAATGCCAAAAATGGTAGCTTCTTCATTGATGTTGACCGCACGATTAATACTGGAAATCTGGCACTGCCGCAATTTTCGCCCGATCAAAAGATATTTACAAATGCGATTCGCTCCATTGGGGTAACAGCTGGACTTAGTAGCGATCGCTCTAGCCGTTTTGACATCTTTGTGCGGACGAAAAAAATTGGGGAACCCAGTAATTCTGGAAAACCTAGTATTTCTCCTACTCCCCAAAGTAGCCCCCAAGCATCTCCCACCGCTTCGCCCTAATTTTAGGAAGCTGCACATCTTTATTGTTTTTTGTCAGTGGTCAGTTGCCACAAAATACTGACCACTGACTACTGACAATATCCAAATAAGGAGTTTAAATTTATAAGAGCGATCGCTAATTTATTTTTTGGCAGTAACACTCTAACGCCAGGTCATAACAAGTATTGCTATTTTTATAAAACTCAACTTGGCTGGGCTTATTTGTCACTTCCGAGTTTCCCAAAGCACTGCACAGCCACCAATCACCATTAAGATTGAGACGTTTTGCCCATTCAGCGATTAACGGTTGAGCTTTTGTATGCCATTCGCTGCTTGGTGAAATTCTACCAACTTTAACAAGTGCCTCTTTATAATTATTGGATGCTGCTAACTGGTTCGCCCACTCAAATCGACACTCTTGAGTTAGTGCATTAGCATCGGCGTAATAGTTGGAATTACTAAGTGCTGTTTTGGCTTGTACAATACATTCCTCAAATTTTCCCGCAGCTTTGAGATTTTCAACTTCTTCCAAAATGGTTTTTGCTTGAGAAGTTTGCAAAGGACTTGACGGACTTTGCATCTCAATTAAAGTCATTTCTTGGCTTTGTTCAGCTTGTATTTCAGTGTAAGCGTAAACGCTCATCCCACCAAGAAGAGCAACACCAAGACCTATTTCCAATATCAGGCCAGCTTTGTTGTAGGATGACATAAAATTTCGCACAGTAGCCTTGTGCAGAGATATTGTAAGCCATAGACTACTGGCTGGAGAATGTTTAATACATCCTGCTATCAGGTGAATTTGCAATACACCCACACTTTACAAAGGTAGCGACTGAAGTCACCCTGGCATTTTGACTTTAACAATAATCACCCAATCGGGTGAATCGATAGAACGAAGTGCGATCTCTAGACAACATCGTATCGTAATATTTACCATGCGATGGACGGAGGCTCTTGTCCATGTTTAAAAGACTTCTCCAAGCCGCCGCGATCACCTTGTCTCTCAACGTAATTGCGGCACTTAACCAACCTAGTATAAACCAGACGACTAATCAATTGCCGTCCGGGAAAACTTCAACACCAATAGCGAGTGTGCTGGATCAATTTCTCAAAAACTGAGACTTAATTAATCAAGGAACCGCTAAATGACACCACAATTTAAAGATTTAGAGGCGTTAGCTCAACAAGAAATTGAGCTAATGCCCACATTAGCACTTACTTTGCGATCGCGCCAATATCAGGATGCACCTCTAGAAGAAATTTTTGATTTACTCGAAAGTGTTACAGAATCCTTTGCAGCGATCGCACACACCCTTCCTATACAGATGCAATACAGCGCCCGAAAAGAAATTGAGTTTTTCGTTTCTTTGTACCTACAGCGCTTTCATGATGCACTTTACAAAAAAAAATGCTATCGTGCAAAGACAAAAGTCATTAGTCGTTAGCTAGTGACGATATAGCAATCTTAAAAAGGTTGTAAACCTTAGTAAAGGCTGGTCAACCTGTCGTTTTCATAACGAGAGCGGCTTAGCAAAGTGGAGTTTAAATATGAAAAAAAGTTTAATTGCATTTTTATTACTAATATTGGGTTCTGCTTCTGTTGCTTATTACTTTTGGAGTCAGGCAACAAAGCTCCCGGATTGGTACGTTTCCAAGGGAGTAAGTAGCGATAAATTAATTAACCTATCTAATGAAGTAGAAGTACAAGCAGTAAAAACTAAGCTCCAAGAAAAGATTGATACCAAAATAGAAGACAGCATTAATGCTCGTCAAGAAGTCAGCCCTAAATTAGCTAGGGTTGATGGATATGAAGTTAATACTGATGCACCGAAAAATCCTGAAGCCAAAGAAAATAGTAGAACTATAGAAATAGACTTAAGCGAAAAGGATTTCAACGAGTTGGTAGTTTCATCGGTAGCAGAAAATACACCGAATAGTAAAGTATTGGAAACAACCAAAGGTTTTAATACAACCATAAAAGATGGAAATCTAGAAAGTGGAGCAGTAATAAATGTTTCTGAGATTCCCAAAGACAGACTAGAGCAAAGGGAAAAGGCTTTTGTAGAAAAGATAACTAAAACTTTTCCTTTTTTAGAAAATCAAGATGTTTATATTGGCATAGAGGGTAAGCCTAAAGTAGAAAATGGCCAGTTAAAATTTGAGGAAGATACAAGAATAAAACTGGGAAACTTGAGCTTGACAATATCAGAGCTTTCCCAAAAGCTGGGGATTCCTGAAGATAAAATAAAAGAAAGGCTAAAGTTAGAATTGGAACTAGGGCAATTAAAAATAAGCGATATAGAATTTAATGATAATAACGCTTTGATAAAAGGCTCAGTGAATTGATGCGATCGCGAGTAGGCGCGTCTACCACCAAAGACAATCGAACAGGATACGACGCAAGATGGAGCGATCGCTTGATGCCTCACGCTAAACTGCTAAAGGTGAAAACCGTTGTCAGACCGAGTGCTGCAATTAGCGTTTATGAGCAATCGCCTAGCCCAAGAATCAAGCCTCTATCTCCGCAAACACGCTGAAAATCCCATAGACTGGTGGCCTTGGAGTCAAGAAGCCTTAGAAAAGGCAAAGGCTGAGAATAAGCCGATTTTGCTCTCGATTGGTTACTCCAGCTGCCACTGGTGTACGGTAATGGAAGGAGAGGCGTTTTCAGATAACGCGATCGCGCAGTATATAAATGCCAATTTTATCCCGATTAAAGTAGACCGGGAAGAACGTCCTGACATTGATAGTATTTATATGCAGGCGTTGCAGATGATGAGTGGTCAAGGCGGCTGGCCTTTGAATATCTTTCTGTCGCCTGATGATTTGGTGCCTTTTTATGGCGGTACATATTTCCCCGTAGAACCGCGCTATGGACGACCGGGATTTTTGCAAGTGTTGCAAGCGCTTCGCCGCCACTACGACACCGAAACCGACAAAATGCAAAGTCTCAAAGAAGAACTTCTCGGTTATATGCAGCAAGCAGCTGTATTGCAAACTGGAGTAGAGACGCAGGGGTTGGATAAAAATTTGTTGCGGCGAGGTTTGGAAACTAGCGCCGGGGTAATAGACAGCGACGGACAGGGTGCGAGTTTCCCGATGATACCGTATACCGAGTTGGCGCTGCGGGGTGTCCGATTTAATTTTGAATCCAAATCCGATCCTAACCAAGCTTGCAGCAAGCGAGGATTAGATTTAGCACTAGGAGGAATTTACGACCATGTAGGCGGCGGCTTTCACCGTTACACAGTCGATCCTACGTGGACGGTGCCACATTTTGAAAAAATGCTTTACGACAATGGACAAATTGTCGAGTATTTGGCGAATCTATGGAGTGCTGGGTTAAAGGAAGCAGCATTTGAGAGAGCGATCGCGCACACAGTAAAATGGCTGAAACGCGAAATGACTGCACCCGAAGGTTACTTCTACGCTGCTCAGGATGCGGATAATTTTACCACTCCAGAAGAGGCAGAACCCGAAGAAGGGGCGTTTTACATTTGGAGTTACCCGGAAATAGCCGAGTTGCTAACTCCCCAAGAGTTTGCAGAAATTCAAGAACAGTTTACAGTGACACCAGGAGGCAACTTTGAAGGCAAAATTGTATTGCAGCGCCGTCATCCAGGGAAACTGACTAAAACACTAGAAGCAGCTTTAGAAAAGCTGTTTGAAGCTCGTTATGGTGTTAAGGCAGGATTAGAAAATTTTCCTCCAGCCCGCAACAACCAAGAGGCAAAAACTGGAAATTGGCCGGGACGGATTCCACCTGTCACCGATACTAAAATGATTGTGGCATGGAATAGCCTGATGATTTCAGGTTTAGCCAGAGCTTACGGAGTATTCAGCAAAGAAGAGTATTTGTCTCTCGCTGGAGGCGCTGCCAATTTCATCTTAGATCGCCAATTTATTGACGGACGCTTCCACCGCCTTAACTACGACGGCTGTCCATCCGTATTGGCGCAGTCGGAAGATTACGCCCTGTTTATCAAAGCCCTGCTAGATTTGCACCAAGTGACTCAAGCTCGTTTCTGGATGGAGAAAGCGATACAGTTGCAAGAAGAGTTTGACGAATTTCTTTGGAGTGTGGAACTGGGTGGATACTATAACACAGCGAAGGATGCCAGTAGCGATCTAATCGTGCGAGAGCGTAGCTATGTGGATAATGCTACACCAGCGCCGAACGGGATAGCGATCGCCAACTTAGTCCGTCTAGCTATGCTCACGGAAAATCTGGAATATCTCGATCGGGCAGAGCAAACATTACAAGCATTTAGCAGCATAATGGAGCGATCGCCACAAGCGTGTCCAGGTTTGTTTACCGGGCTGGATTGGTATCTTCACTGTACGCTGCTTCGCACCACAGTTAACCAACTTGCCAGCGCGATCGCTCAATATCTCCCCACAACTGTATGCAATGCAGAGGTGATGCCATCTGAGGCGGTGGGATTAGTTTGTCAAGGGCTAACTTGTCTGCAACCCGCCCAAACCCAAGATCAGATGTGGGAGCAACTTTTGCAAAGCCAAACTAGGGGGTAGGGGCTGGGGACTAGGGACTAGGGACTAGGGACTAGGAACTGGCTAAGATTCTTCCCAATCCCCAATCCCCAATCCCCAATCCCCAATCCCCAATCCCCTCATTTTTCCGCCGAAGGTGGAATTTGTTCGATACTAATCAGCGCCTCCATGACTGATTTAACCACTGGTGCCGCCACAGTGGAACCATAGGCATTTTCCCCTTTCGGTTCATCCACTACAGCTAAAACCACATAGCGGGGAGAATCTATAGGCAAGATACCCACAAAGCTTGTAATTCTGGCACTAGAGTATCCTCCTGTAGCACTGGCTTTTTGGGCAGTTCCCGTTTTACCACCAATCCGATAACCTGGAATCTGAGCCGCTTTACCCGTTCCCTTTACCACCACAGCTTCCATCATTTCTAACACCGTCTGGGTAGTCTTCGGGGAAAAGAGGGGGCGCGGTGTTGGTTGATTTGGTTGCCAAAACACCTGCCCTTGAGTATCAAATAACCCCCGGACTAGATGGGGCGTTATCAGTTTGCCACCATTGGCCAGAGAAGCGTGCATCTGTGCGAGATGGATAGGCGTTAGAGAGAATCCCTGACCAAACGAGGTGGTAGCTGGTTCAATCCGAGATGAAGTAAACTGCTCAGAGCTTTTCATCTGCCCTGGTGCTTCAAAAGGCAGGTCAATGCCCGCTGTTTGCCCCAGCCCCAGGCGTTCCAGCCAGCCGTAGTAGACGCTTGGCTTCATTTGTTGCATGATTTGTACCATGCCAATGTTGCTGGAGTATTGCAGAATCTCAGAAATTGTGAGCCTCCCGTGACGGCCAGGTTCAGCGTTTTTGATCTGCCAGCCACCTACCTGAATATTACCGCCGTCATAGAATGTAGTTTCTGGTGTAATTGCTCCAGCTTCCAGAGCGATCGCTACATTCAACGGTTTAAACGTCGAACCCGGCTCATAAAGGTCAGCCAGCGCCCAGTTCTTAAACAAACCCACGTCAGAATTAAAATACTCATTCGGGTCATAGGTCGGCTCTGCCACCAGCGCCAGCAAAGCACCATCCCGCGCATCCATAACGATAACCGTACCACGCTTAGCTCTAAACAACTCTATCTGTTGCTTCAAGGCAGATCGCGCCGCCCGTTGCAAGCGAGAGTCAATCGTCAGCTGTAGTCGCAGGTCATCAAAGTGCAGCAATCCTTCTGGCAAATGGTCAGGCATTAACGTGCCATTCCCAGCGCGGCTGAGTCGCACGGTGCGAACAGCACGCACCAGTAAATTTTCCTGACTATATTCCACACCTGCCTGTCCGCGATGGTCAACATCGACATAGCCCACCACGTCTGCTGCTAAATCCTTCTGAGGATAGAGGCGGGCGTAATTTTGAATCAGTTCAAGTCCATCGTTTCGCAGTTGGGCGATCTTGTCAGCCTGTTCTTCGGTTAGAGAGTAGGCAACCCGAATCCCACTATCGCGCTGGTTAAACATAGTAACCAGCGCGTCGGCAGAAATTCCCAAAGTCCCACTTAGCTTGGTAGCGATCGCAGATTTTGATTGTTTGAACAGCTTTGGGTGGGCAAACAGTGTATAAGCAGGGCGGTCTGTTGCTAAAACGTTGCCGTTGCGATCCACAATCGCGCGGCGCGGCACAAACGGACGCAGATATACCATTTGCTGCTGTCGCGCTTTTGCAAGCAGTGTTGGTGCCTTGACAATTTGCAGCCGATACACATTCAGCGCCAGCCCTAACCCACTTGCGAACAGCACTCCCCAAACGAGTAGCAGCCGGATGGATGAAGGATTAGACAGCAAGGCAAGAAAAGGAATTATGCCGCTTGTTTGTTTCTCTTCTTGCGGACTTTTGGCACCCATTAGAGACGCGAGATTGCGCGTCTCTACATTATTTGATACCTGATGATTTTTTCTGGCACGAGTAGCTTCTAGGGGCAGTTTTTTGGCTGATGGCATCCTACTAGCTTTGTGATTCAACAGGTTCGTAGTTTTGCCATTTCCGGAGACTTTCTGCGTAGATGTCCTACGACTTCTAGATCCTGAATTCTCCATGCCTCTAGTAGCCCATTGGCATTGTTGGTGCTGGTTCTGGGTTAGCAGTCGCTGCTGGTGTGGGCAGTGACTGGCGCTGCGGTGCAGGCGCTAAAAAGATGGTGTTGGCGGGATTAGGAGAAACCAAGCCAGTTCCCGGACGCTCAGCTTCTTGAGCCAACTTATCTTTCAAGACTTCATTCGCCGCCGTCATCTGTCGCTCATTGCGTTGCAAGGTTTCCAGATGCTTGTACTGCCGGCTCCACATCTGCTGAGTATAGACTGTCCAAGCATAAACCCCCAGCGTAGCGGCAATCAAGCCGAAGCACAATATGTCTGATACGCGCTGCACGTAGGCAAGCGATCGCAGCCAACCTGGTGATTGAGCTTGAAATGCTGGCTTTTGGGTTCTTCTGCTACTGGTTCTAGACGGTACGCCGCCTTTGGGTTGCCGCGAGGAGATATCTGGTTTTCTTTTCCCAAGGCGGCGGTCTGAAGCAACGGATTGAGGGACAGCAGACATAAGCAGTTTTTAGTTGTTGGTTATCAGTTGTTAGTTGTCGGTTGTTTTTCCTTGCCACTAACTACTGACACCATTTTGTTTTACTTTGGTAACGCTTTGAATTATTGAAACTTCTACAGCTTAGAGTTTCACATCCAAAATCCAAAATCCAAAATGGTATGACCACTGACAAAGGACAAAACACCAACGACTTTAAACCATAGACACAAAGGCTGTCTATTGTCCACATTTTAGAGTCGCTAGTCTGTTTTCGTGCAATTTGTCAATTCTTGCCCAATGGTGTCTTCCTAATCTCCATCCCTAATTTCATCGTGGTGTCTTCCCAGTCCCCAGTCGCCAATTCCCGATCCCCAATCTCTCCTTTACTTGGTGACAACGGTTTGGGTTGCTGGAGAGGAATTTCTATAATAAACTCTGCACCTTGACCGGGTTGGGAGTGACAGTGTAAGTTGCCTTGGTGCTGGGAGACGATGGTTTGATAACTTACGGTTAAGCCCAATCCCCTGCCCTGACCAACATCTTTGGTAGTAAAGAAGGGGTCGAAGATTTTCGGCTGAATTTCGTGGGCAATTCCAGGGCCATTGTCTGCGATCGCAATCCTCACAAAATCTTCCCCCGTTTCCCCATCACTCACCAACTCTGTACGCAACTTGATAATTTTTTCTTTAGAGGACCACCTGCTGATCGCTTCTATAGCGTTCATCAAGATACTCATAAATACCTGATTGAGTGGCTTTGGGTAACACTCCACGGGGGGTAAGTCGCCATAATGCCGCACCACCTCAATTTCATCGCCCAGGTAACTGTACAGAATTGAGAGGGTACTTTCTAACGCCTCGTGGATATCTATCGATTTCTGGGACGCTTGATTGAGGCGAGAAAAGTGCTGCAATGAGTTAACAATCTCGCGAATCCGCTCAGCACCTACCTGCATCGATTTTAAAATCTTGGGTAAATCTCTGAGTAAAAAATCTAGCTCCACTTGCTCAGTCAGCTTTTGTAATTCCGCATTTCGGTTCGGATACTGAGTTTGATAGCCCTGCACTAACCGGATCAGGTCATGGATATAATTTTCTACATAAGGAATATTGCCGTAGATAAAGTTCACTGGATTATTAATTTCGTGAGCAACCCCAGCCACCATCCGCCCCAAACTTGACATTTTTTCACTCTGAATCAGCTGAGATTGCGTTAGCCGCAGTTCTAAGAGCGTTTGGGAGAGTTGCTCGGCTTGCTGGGCGCTCGTGTGTGCCTGCTGCTGAGTTTGGGCATACAGATTCGCCTGTTGAATAGAAATCGCCAACTGATCGGCAACTGCTTGGGCTAGTTTCTGGTCATTTTTCGACCAATACCGGATTTCGGAACACTGATTGAGATAAAGAATTGCGTGCAGCGTTCCGTTAGCCTGAACTGGCACCGCTAGAGAAGATTTTATCTGAGCTTTTTGGTACTCAAGGTTGGCTTCCCCAACTCGTCCATCTCGCGTAATGTCGGAGATGCTCACCTGTTGACGATGCTGGATCACCCACTGGGTGATTGGGCCGTGAGTATCAAAATCATCGATTGTGGGGGGAAAAGGCTCCCTACACACTTCATAAAGGTGTTTCCGTCTGAAAGCAGCAGAAGAGGGTTGGGGGTTTTGTAGGTGATTCTCCCGCTCAGATACACGGATACTCTCCTGTTCATGACTTTCTACCAGATGAATTAGACACCGATCGGCTGATAATGCTTGCATCAGCTCTCGCGTCGCTTCGGTGAGAATGGTTTCTAGGTCAAAACTTTGCCGGGTAAGACTGGTAATCTGATTCACCAGTTGCTCTCTTTGAGCTTGTTTCTGGGTTTGCTCATAAAGCTGAGCTTGACGGATGGCAATTTCCAGCTGCTGGGCGATCGCTTGCAGAAACTCGATTTCGGAGCTTGACCAAATGCGGGGTTGCTCTGAAATACAGGCAATAAAGCCTATCGAGCCTTCTGACTGCTTTAAGGGAACTAATAAGTTAGCGATCGCACCCTGGAATATAGCCAACTGCGGCGATCGTTGGTCTTTCTTTATCTGCTGTTGGATCAGCCGCAGCTGGGAAAGCCATCGGCTAACTATACCCACCACGCCTGGATTAGAAACTGCTGTTTTGCTGTTGATGATTAATTTGCCAGTAGCGATCGCGGGCGCGATCGCTCCAAACTTTTCTACCGGATAGTATCCCAGTTGAGCATTTTTTCGATTTTGGCGCGATCGCTCTACTACTACTTGCACCCGTTGCGTATCCTCGAAATACCACAAAAAACAACACCTATCCAGGTTTAGCAATGTGGCAATTTCGTCTACCGCCGTTTGCAGAACTACTCTCAATTCCAATGAGTTCCGAATCCGGTCAACGATTTTCTGTAGTAGTGTCCAATGTTTTTGAGGATATGGCATCCAGGCTGCTAGTAATTTGCTTTTTTTAGCAAAAATAGGGAACACAAAGCTTTCCTTGAACAATTCGGGCGCTTGTGGGCTAGTTAAATTTTTATGCAGTGGTTACAAGTCCTTTTGTCAAGTTATTTTGCCCGGTGAAGCTTTGTCAGCATAACGGATCTTTTCCTCCTTAAGTTGTATTCAGATTAACTAATACTCAACTTCGATAGAAGTTTCTTTCCAATTTACAGGGTTTTTTCTTATTTAAAGCTTAAAAAAACTGCATCACTCTTTAGTTATGGATTTTACACTAAAAATAGTATAGACAGAAATTACCGTTCATGCTAAAATTTTTGTGGTTATTTTGGATTTTCAAAAAATTCCAAAACCCCAAGCAAATTCGCTGTCTGGCGAATAAAAGCAAATCCGCAAAGGCAGCGATAAACCGTCAATATCTAAGACAGCTTAGGAAAGGTGAGGCACGCGGAAATCGTCGGGACTCACTCGAAACGGAAACATCACTTCTAGCCGATTGGGCAAAGTGAAGTTCAAAATCCAGAAATCCTCCTTTGTAGGGACAGGAGTTTCAAGCAAAAAATACAATATTGTGATTAAATAGCAAACGATTCCTTCAGTAGCAATCCATAAAAGAGGAGTGTATGAACAAAAAGATACTTAGTTTGGTTTTGGTACTCGGCTTGGCTGCCACCTTGGGAGCTTGTGACCAAACGGGAGGAGGCGGAGAAGGAGCTAGTCCTTCACCCACCGTATCACCCACCGCATCACCTACCACATCTCCTTAGTAATTAAGCTGGGTCTCGCTTCTCATCCCCTGAATGAAGTTCATACCGCCGAAAGGGTATGATTTTCTCCAGTTGGTTAGTTATCCCTAGTCTGAATCTCAGGTTGGTAATCGTTCCTAACATATTAAGTTAGGCATGTACTACCACCTGGGTATCAGATTTTTGATTACCAGCAAATACAAGTTTTATCTCAGATGTAGGCGCAGCTAAATTTTAGGTAATGGCTGACAAGATTTATATGATATTGCGGTAAGCAGCTTTTGGCGCTAAATGCTACTACTGCAATTAGGCAGTCTTGACTATTGTCGAAAACGAGACTGGGGCTGGGATTTAAATAAATTGCCCATCGAGTGAGAATTTAACCCCAGGGCTAGATATTCTCAAGCTAAAACCACTCACCAGGCTGAGGAGAGTTCCGGTGCTTTTGGCAAAATGGGAGCCGGAAGCGATCGCACACTCATCGCCGATTTTAAAATTTTTAGACAGCCATCGTTCTAAACCAGCGCTTTCTTTGCCAGATTCCCAGCTACCGACCGAAGCATTGATGCTGGAATGGTTTGATGAAAGCATAGGCTCCCCACTCGCCTTGGAGAATAGCTGCCCTGGTTAGCCCTTTAGCACTGATTCCCAATTATTGGGAAGAATACCCTTGGTTGTTTGAGCGCATCAAGCAGATTCAACAAATCTGTAACGAACCGCTACCCCTAGGACTTCTGAAGGATGAACGATGAATTAAAAAAAACAAGTTTTTGCCTTTTGCAGCCTTCCACCCCCTCCAACTGGTTCGCCAGCAGGGGAGAGGGGAAAAACTTTTATTGCTGGGGGTTAGGCGGGATTGCCTTTTGTTTTTTACCTTTTGCCTTTTGCCTTCCTTCGTGGGCATTACCACCGCCGGAGGAAGTACCAGAGGAAGTATTGCGGACGGAGATTATTACCGAAGCGCGATCGCCAATTGATGGCAAACCCATCACAGCAGCTGAATACGCCCAGCTGCAAGCCGAGTTGCAAACCATTACCCCAGGGGCATCCCCACTCAATCCTCAACTGCGAGAATTAGTTTTTCTGCTGAGAGTGCGGCAACTACTGCGGAGAATTGGCGTTCCCATCAAATAGCATTTTGTCACTCCCAGCAAGACATCTCAGACTGTTGGGATTGATTCCCCGCCAATAATTTTTTACCTTTGCGCCTTTCTCCTGCGGATACTGGTGACATAATTTGCTATTGTCCCTTAGCAGGATGCAAAATATACAAACATAAAAAAATGTATATAAATATAAAGCACTCTTACATAGAGCGCCTGTAGATGCTTAGAAGCAAAACGACTTTAAGCGAGAGTGGCAGCTACCCTGATGGGTAGTGCAAGCTTCTTATTGAGCGAATCGTCTCAATTCAGTCAAGACCTTTAGGATAAGTAGGTTTATGTCCATGACCATCGCCCCCGAACAGATAGAGCGGATTGTTTGGAATCAACATCAAGACCCATTTGAAATCCTGGGTGCCCATCCCAGCACGCAAAATGGCAAAACCGTCTGGGCAGTTCGAGCCTACCTACCCAATGCGATCGCTGCCTGGGTAGTTCGCCCAGAAGAACGGACTGAATACCCCATGCAATCAGTGCATCATCCCCATTTTTTTGAATGCACCATTGAAACCCCAGAATTAGCAAACTATCAGCTACGAGTTCAAGAAGGAGAACACGAGCGTGTTATCTATGACCCCTACGCCTTCCGTTCTCCCCGCCTCACAGACTTTGACCTGCATCTGTTTGGCGAAGGAAACCATCACCGCATCTACGAGAAACTGGGCGCTCATGCGACAGAAATCGACGGCGTAAAAGGAGTTTACTTTGCTGTCTGGGCCCCAAATGCCCGCAACGTCTCAGTTTTGGGAGATTTTAACCTCTGGGATGGTCGCCAGCATCAAATGCGTAAAGGTTCCACTGGCATCTGGGAACTATTTATCCCTGGTTTGGCTGTCGGGGAACACTACAAATATGAAATCAAAAACATTGATGGTCACATTTACGAGAAATCTGATCCCTACGGGTTTCAACAGGAAGTCCGACCTAAAACTGCATCTATCGTCACTGATCTAGATTCTTACCAATGGAAGGACGAAGAGTGGATGGAGAAGCGCCGCCACACCGAGCCGCTGACTCATCCCATCTCCGTGTATGAAGTTCATCTAGGATCATGGCTGCACGCTTCCTCAGCTGAACCTGCGCGGTTGCCAAATGGCGAAACTGAGGATGTTGTAGTTGTCTCTGACTATAAACCAGGGGCGCGGTTCCTCACCTACCGAGAACTGGCAGAACGACTGATTCCCTACGTCAAAGAGCTGGGATTCACTCACATTGAATTGTTACCAGTAGCAGAGCATCCTTATGATGGCTCCTGGGGCTACCAGGTAACAGGATACTATGCCCCCACTTCCCGCTATGGCACAGCTCAAGACTTCATGTATTTCGTTGACCAGTGCCACCAAAACGGGATAGGGGTAATTGTGGACTGGGTTCCCGGTCACTTCCCCAAAGATGGCCATGGTCTGGCATTCTTCGATGGTACTCACCTCTACGAACACGCAGACCCCCGCAAGGGCGAACACAAAGAATGGGGTACGTTGGTATTTAACTACAATCGCCATGAAGTGCGTAACTTCCTGGTTGCCAATGCCCTGTTCTGGTTTGACAAGTATCACATTGACGGAATTCGCGTGGATGCTGTAGCATCAATGCTCTATTTAGACTATTGCCGTGAAGAGGGGGAATGGCTGACTAACCAGTACGGCGGGCGAGAAAATATTGAGGCAGCTGATTTCCTGCGCCAGACGAATCACACAATTTTTAGCTACTTTCCTGGTATTCTCTCGATTGCGGAAGAATCCACCTCTTGGCCTATGGTGTCTTGGCCTACTTATATGGGGGGGCTGGGTTTTAATTTGAAGTGGAATATGGGCTGGATGCACGATATGTTGGACTATTTCCACATGGACCCGTGGTTCCGCCAATTCCACCAGAACAATATCACTTTCAGTATGTGGTACAACCACAGCGAGAACTTCATGCTGGCCCTGTCTCACGATGAGATAGTCCACGGCAAGAGTAATATAATCGGCAAGATGCCTGGTGATGAGTGGCAGAAGTGCGCTAATGTGCGCTGCCTGTTCGCTTTTATGTTTGCTCACCCAGGCAAGAAAACTCTGTTTATGAGTATGGAGTTTGGGCAGTGGAGTGAGTGGAATGTCTGGGGTGACTTGGAGTGGCATTTGTTGCAGCATGAGCCACACCAAAAACTAAAGCGGTTTATGAGCGAACTCAACCACGTGTATCGCACTGAACCGTCACTTTATACTCAGGATTTCGCTCAGGAAGGTTTTGAGTGGATTGATTGCACTGATAATCGCCACAGTGTGGTTGCCTTTATCCGTCGCTCTAAGGACTCTGATGAGTTCGTGGTCACGGTCTGCAATTTCACGCCTCAGCCACACAGTCACTACCGCGTAGGTGTCCCTGTACCTGGATTCTATACGGAACTGTTTAACAGTGATGCCCGCGAGTATGGCGGCAGTAATATGGGCAATTTGGGCGGTAAGTGGACTGATGAATGGTCGTTCCACACTCGTCCTTATTCGTTAGACCTGTGTTTGCCGCCTCTGGGGGTGCTGATTTTGAAGCTCGACCCGCAGAAGACGGCAGGGGCGATGTCTTAAGCCTAGGACTGAAGTTAAGGGCGAACAAACAAAGTGTGCCGACCCAGGCTAAGAAGGCTGTTTCTCGTTCCCAGTCAGAGACTGGGAACGCTCAGAAGAAAGGTTCTGTCTCATTGTAAGCATTCTCTAGCGATCGCTTCGCTAGGCAACTAGAGAAATTTCCAGCCTCCCAACCCATGCACAAACTTGCTAATAGCAATACTTGTTATCTTGGGCAGTAGAATGCTCTTTGGCAGTTCGCATTGCTCCTAAGAGAGTAGAAACAACTACACAACGTTTGGCTTTACCACCATTTTTTGAGGACAGGGTGATGCGACCAAATGGAATTGTTTTCACTTCACCCAGAAAGCCAAATTCTACACCGCGTACTCCATTGCTCTGAATGGGGTAGGTGGTTTCTGGATCAATTTGAATCAGCGGGTCAAGGCTATTCCAGTTTGCTACCGTTGGACTAAGGCTAGACGGATAAACTGCCCACTGCACAATTCCATTAACTTCTCGAAAACTAGCTCGCCAGTTTTGTTTATCGCGTTTGGCGTTGCTCTGGGCTGCCCGCATTGCCCAATAAATATGGTCTTGGGCTGTTCTGAGACTTTGGGTACTGAGGAAGCTTAGCCAGCTGGGAGCAGCGATCGCGCTTAATATTCCTATAATCAAAATTACTACTAAACTCTCGATCAGCGTGAACCCACTGCTGGAGCAATTAGATAACTTTTTACGCATTAGCTAAATACTTAAAAGACGCACCCAACTTTTCCAGTTTCCTCTCTGGGTGTGCCTTTTGGGTTCGGTATCTTTGCTGATTTTGGCAATTGCCTATTAGTTATAGTCAGTATGTTTCCCAGTTGCGATCGCGCTCAATATTCCTAATAATCAAAATTACTACTAAACTCTCTATTAGCGTAAATTTAGCTCTTGACTTTTGCCATCTTTTGTGAATTAGCTAAATACAAAAAGACGCACCCAACTTTTCAAGTTTCCTCTTTGGGTGCGTCTTTTTTATTACGTATTTTCCCCAATTTTTCAGATCAGGCTAATTTTTTAATTAGCTACATTCAGAAGCCTCTTTCCCGGTTTGAATTGTTCCTAAAAGGGTTGTCACCTTGACGCACCGCTTTACAGCGTTGTTCGGTAGAAGAGATACGGTAACTTTATATGGAAGAGTTTGGTTTTGGCTAACTATGCCCTGGTAGTCAAAGGTGAATAAATTTGCATTAGGAGTAACCTGAACTTGACCAGGCTTGATGTCTTGATTTTCAGCTAAAGTCTTCCACCGAGGGTCAGTAGCAGCTGGGGCGGTAGTACCAGGATAAACAACAACCTGTGGACGTTGACCATTTGGAGTTTGAAAGCTGACGCTGTAGCTTAGTTTTGTCCTTTTAGCTTCTCTCTGGGCTTCTTGGAGGGCATTCAATGCCGCATCGTTAACTGCATTCACCCGTTGCCGATTTAAAAAACCAAGCCAGCCAGGAGCCGCGATCGCGCTTAAAATTCCGACTATTATAATTACTACGATAAGCTCAATCAGCGTGAATCCGGAGTTAGATTCAGATGGCGATTGCTTTGACTGGTACTGCTGTATTTTTTTTAAAAGAGCTAGGTTATCCATATTTTCTTGCGCCACTAATTTGCCTTACTAAGGTGTTTATTATTTTGTATACAGAAAACCACGTCCTTGAACCCGAATACTGGCAGTTGGAAAATAAGTAGACTGGTTAGGGCTGTAAACAGCAGGTGGATTCTTCCTTACTCGCTCTAAAGCATTCCCTCTCATAAACACTTGTGCCGTAGTTCCAGTGGCATTCACACAGGCATAAAAGCCAGGTGTCGGTGATGTAGGGGTTTGTGCTGGTGTCGTGACGGGACAAGTAGCTCCGTTAGCAGCTTTATCGACGTAATCAATCAAAATAGCACTTATTGGATGATTTGTAATTTCAGTAATATTGTATAGTTCTGGGTGTTTTACCCATTGTTTCATCTTTGTAGCCAAATCGCCTGCCTTGGATAAATCGAAGAGCTTAAAACCTTTATCGGGCAGTTTGTCGTAGTAGACAGTTTTCCCATTATCTTGTCTTGAGAATCTAGTGTTACGATTAGGATTGGGGATGCCATCTTTTATTTCAAATCTGCCTATCCGGGCTGTGTTTGACCAAGCACCATTACTACCACCATCAGTGATTAAGTAATACCCTACGAGTGAATATACAAAAGTATCATTTCCGCCTGTGAAATTTCCTATGTCGGCACTACTAAGAAACTTCCGCTTCCAGAAAACAAGAACTGGTTTACAATTTGTATTACTACAACCACCAATTGCTTGAACCGGTGGTATTTGGTCTTTTATTCCCGAATTAGTAGGAGTGGTAGATGAATTTGTATTTAACGCAGCTGCGTCGTAGATAAAGACGGCCTGCGATAAATCTTGTGCAATGTAGTCAAGGGCGGACTTAACTTCTTGCTCTGTAGTTGATTTGGCTTGTTCTTTGCGATCGCTATCTAGAATATTGATCATAAATCCTAGCAAAGGCGTAAGCACCAAGGCTGCCAGGATCATAGCTACTAGGACTTCTATCAGGGTAAACCCGCTATTTTTTTTCTCAGCCAAACGGGAGCGTTTTAGCTGACTGATTAACAAAAATTTAATTTGATTCATAATGCTAGTGTATTACCCTTTTTTCACAAACATTTAGCGATCGCAATTAAGATTGCTATTGGCAACTGTTAGCAGCATTGTTAATATCTTGCAAGCGAGCGCATAAATTTCTCAACGATGTATTATTGCCAGCAATCTCTGTAGTCGTCTCAAATTGGGGGGATTTGCGATCGAGCGCTCCTGCACTAAAAGTTTGAGCTTTAGCTTTATCAACTCCCATCGTCTTTAAGGGGCCTGAAGTTGAAAACGCATCTGCCCTGTAAACTCTAATACCCAACTTATAGCCATTTTGAGGCCTAGCTGGAAGACCGTTTCGGAAAGCCTGAATATATAAGTCTTTGTTGCTCCCGATATTACAACCACCACCATCGAGATCGACGCAATACAAACCCGCCGCACTTGTAGGAGCAGGAACCAGCCTAAAAGACTGAGTGGTGTAAACCGGGAACCCCGGAGTAGGGGCTGGAGGGGCATTTGTGATGGCCCCTGACCGAACCCCATCAATGTATGCTCTAGCCGCATCAGCTCCCTGTTCTACCCGCTTTGCCTGAACCCGCGTTGCTACCGAAAGAACGATAACTGGTGCTACTCCCACCATCAAAATAGTCACCACCAGAATCGCCAGCAAAGATTCAATGATTGTGAAACCAGCTTGATTAGACTGGCGAGGAATTTGCTGCTGTTTGGGTTTTATCATGGCTCGGTCTTAGTTGAACTAGAGTTTTGCTAGAGTCTGGAGAATATTTTTGCCTATCGCTGGCAGTAATCAACCGCCTGTATTAGCGGCGCAGAAAGTACCAGGACGTTGGTCTCCGTCTATGGCAGGAGTAGTACCATTAGAAGCCAACTTAGCACACAGTAAAGTTTGTACCCATTTGTCATCCCGACCTACTTCTCTGTAAAACTCGTTAGGATCGCCCGCAGACGGGGTTGTGAACCGTTGGGAGAATAAGTCGGGTATTTGAGACAGTAGCGCCACATCAAACCCCCAGAAACGGTTTGGTTCTACGTAGAAGGGTGAGCCACCACCAAGGTCTGGATTGCTGGGATTTATGGGACTGATGGTAGTGCTGTACAACTTTGTGTATCCAAACGGGCTTGTAGGCGGAGTTAGAGTTGTTGTTACTTCCTTAAAGGGAGCTGTGGCATAGGCACTGCGCTTGAACTGGATGAATGAACCACTGATTCGGGCAGGAATGTCAGCCTTCCAGTTCTCTAGGAATCGCACAAAGTTTTGCAGACCTCCATTTTGTTCATTCCTGGTACCGTTACTAGGACTATCTCCTCCAGCAACCGCCAGATTAAAAATCGTGCCTGTGGAAGGTCTTTGCAGCCATAGTGAATTGTCCTTAATGCCTCCCTGAATAGGAGCAGTATCAGGATCTGTAGCAACAGGTTGATGTGTGAGCTGATATTGCAATACTGGAACCAAAAGCGGCTCAGCTTGAGCAGTAATAGCCTTAACCTTGCCCGGTGGAATACTACCAGCAAGATTACTAAAGCCCAGGAAACGACCTCCAACAATATCGGTAGTAGTACCGATGTTAAGAAGACCTGTTCCCAGGAAGTTGCCTGCTAGTTGCTTATTAGTTCCTGTGAAAGCAAGGCCACCATTTGACACCCAGAAAATGTTATTAGGATCAACTCCTTTCAGATTCAATGTGACATTTTGAAATGTCATGTTTCCTCCGCCACCTGTTGCTCGCAAGATAAAGATGGTTTCGGAATCGCCAGTAAGTGTAATATTGGTTCCTAACCCTCTACCAATAGTAGGATTTGGGCCCAGATTGTAAATGTACACCTTCTCTCGTCTGGGAGCTTCTCCAGCCAGGGGAAGTTGGAAGTTTGGGTTGTCCAGTCTTCGTCTTATATTTTGCGGCGGGGGTGTCTGTGGCATAAGTGCTAAAGCATTTCTAGCAGCTGCAATACTAGGAGCAGCCGCTGAGCAGACAGCACTAGGAGCAAGAGCAGTGACTGAATACTGATTTGACGAGCGCCCACCTGGATCTGTTAGGCAAACCGCAAAGTCCATAGCATCGTCATTGTCTATCGGAGGGTTTACAGTCGGGGTAGGCCCGTTAAGGGCTTCTGTAACAGGTCTTGCCCCTGGGATGTCGGCAATATTTGGTAACAGCAGTTCCTCACTTTCATTAGCAGGTGGCAAATAAAACAGAGGTCTGTCTTGTCTGTAGTCTCGTGTCCAGGGAGTGGTTGTTATATTGGTCGTAGTCCTAAAAGCCAAAGCATTATTATTTGGGGCTTGTCTAGGAACACTAGGAATACCACCAGTGGTGTAGGGGTACGCTTGAACTTGTCCTGTAGGATTTATGCCCAGTGGTATCGCAGTATTAAGAGATGCTGGTGTAAGCAAAAGTCCGTTTTTGGTATCCCGTTGAAACGCAATACGGCGGGCATAGCGTTGATCGGCTGCTACTAAAGAGGGTCTGTCAGTTGTGCCTGAGCCTACTCTGTCAAATCTAGCACCAGCAATTGCTAGGAGACCAGATGCCTTAATATCTTTCTCTTGGATGGTGTCAGTTGTGTCACCGTCATTATTAAGGTCACGTCCACTTTCGTTTACCGTGTCGGTTAAACCATTGATGCCATTAAAGTCATAACCTACTACCCAGTCGTCTGCTGTACATTCTGTCACTGGCAACTTCCGGCAGATTTCCATGACATACTCTCTGGACTGACCCCGCCGTTGAATTGGGGTGACAAAGTTGTTGAAGTAAGAACTGGGAATGTAATTAGTGTCTGGAGTATTGCTGGTGTAGGTAGCATCTACAGGTCTTCTGGCTACGAAAGCAGCATTAACGCTACCACTGTTCGTCGCTGTGACAGTGGCACCACTGCTAAGCCCATTGGTGACGAAGTTGTTGCTCAAAAAGCCGTCTTTCTTTCGTTGCGCTATGGAGCTGGGATCTCCTTGGTTGTTTCTCAGGTCATAGTCTCCCTCGTTACGGAAACCAAACCGGAAATCGTTGGAAAGTAGGCTGACAGAATCTGCAAGCACTGTTGCGGTTCGCCATAAATCACCTGTACCACAGTTAATCCCCGGTTGACCTGCACGACAAGCAAATCTGGTTTCCGGATTTTGACGACCATAGAAATAACCCTGAGCGTAGGCATTAGTTCCTAGCTGTTGGACAAACTCTTCCAGCTCTGCTCCACCTGATGTTTGGTGCTTGTTAAAGCTATTGGTAGCATCAGCTTTGACATAAGCTGGCAAGTTAGTCGCCAGGATCAAACCTTTTTCTGAACCTGGAGGAGTTACCAAAGTGTAAGCATTAGTAGGAGTCGCAGCCCCACGAGCTAGGATGCTGCCGTTGACTAACATAATTCCGTTAGGTTTTCGGGTGGGGTCTAGCTTAAAGTCAACTGGGCTTTGGCTCTTGCGTTCTGCCTCTTTTTGTTTTGGGGTATTTGTTCCAGCAGGCGTAGGCGCGCTCAAATCCGGCAGAGCATCATCACGGGTAGCATAGATAATGCCGCTATCTGGGAGCAAAAACTCTGGTGTAGGACCGTTTGGTGCAACCAGTCCTCCAATTGTTGTTTGTCGCAGCTTGCTTAAATCCAAGACAGTGACACGGCTTTCCAGGGGCTGACGCTCTTCTAAAGGCAGGTTATAGTTCCCTAGTGCTGGGGTTATGGTAGATTGATTCGCAGCGTTTACGGCTCTAAACGATGCTAATCCCCCATTCGCATCGTCAGCGGGATTATTATCTTGCTCAATTGCTTTAATCTCACGAGAGTCGAGAAAACTGGTTTCGTAGATTGCTCCATCGGGGATAACAGAGGTATTACGAGGCAACGTATTGTCCGCAATTGTCAAGGCGCAAATAGTGGAATCAAGGGCAGATTGCTGAGCTAGGGTGAGAGCTGCGTTATTGGATAAGGCTGTGAGTGCATCGCGCAATGGCTCATTTACAAAACGCCCGTTAGGAAATATTAGGTTGGCTTGATAGTAGAGTCGTGACAGCACAGGAACAGCACTTGCCGGATTCTCAGCTCCGGCGACAACAGGAAATAAACCAGTAGTATTGTTTGGCGGTGCTGAAGCTGTAGGTCGTGCCGGTGGGGGTGCGTAGCTGATGCCGTTATTAGACCTGCCTGTAGTTGTTCCAGTTACACCAGGAGGTCCAGCAAAAGGTCCGGTTAGTGAGTTTTTAGCAGTTGCACTGGTGCTGGGGTCGTAGTAGCTGCTGACACAGGCAATTGGTGCTTGAGGAGCTGTAATGGTTTGAGCAGCGCTGCGTTTATAGTGATAAACTGCCGTGGCTCGCATTACCAGATCCCCTTTTCTGTCCTTGTTGTTAGCGTCGGGTGGAAACGATGAAGGAGGAAGCGAGGGAAGGCCGTTTAGATCTGTGTCTTCCCACATGGGCATTGAGTCAGGCCAGACAACTGTAAACTGTGACTCATCAACATTCAGGGTTGGTGTATAGTTGGGAACAGTTGGTGGCGGTGGCAGGAAAGAAGCAATTGGTAGCAGAGTTGGTGGGGGCGGAGTTGGCAACATCCGGACACCCGTGTAAACTCCAGCACCAGTGACTACACGTAGTCCGCCCCATCCATCAAGTCCTTGAACTGGGGGTTTGGCGGCGTGTTCTTCCCAGAAGCCGTCACGATCAGTGTTCCCTAAATCGGACAGAGGAACTACCTGGGTAGTACGGTAGCGCAACCTATTAGCAACGTCAGAGAAAGAATCCCACGCTGTATCAGGTTTAACTTGTTGTTTTCCTTGATCGCCCACAAAATCGTTTAAGGTATTATCCCACCAAATAGCGGGTAGACCATTGCCAACCAAGATGCGATCGCCTAGATTGGTTTCCCTAGCATCAGATTTTTGTTTTGTTGGTTCTGTCGCTGAGGGCTTATTCCGCTCAATCGTAATACTGTTATTACTTGTTCCGCTATTTGGATCGACTGGATATATCCATTCATTAGGTGGACGCAACGTGTCCCCAGCTCCTGCATACGTTTTGCCTGCATCGCCAGCAGTATTTTCTGCATAAGGCACGCCCCGCATCCGCAGTCTGAAGTAATTTTGTAGTGCCGCTAGGCGAATTTCTTCTTGTTTTAGTGCCGAGGCATTACCTGGAATTTTCTCTTTTACTTCCGTTGGATCGTTGACAAAAGTTGGATTAGCACCTGTCCACTTTTGCACTAAAATGTTAACTCTGTTAGCAAACGCTTGGCTGTTGTATGCCGCTTGGCTTGGCGTAGCGCCACTGACAGATTGGTCGCCTGTTCTTAAGTCTCTACGATTAACGCTACTTGGCTGAAACAAATCAACCTTAGCTGCCCTAGCTGTACTTCCATTTACACTGCCAAGAAGTATATTTCCACCTACAGTAATTTTGCCGTTTTCTTCTTGGAAGAAACAAGATTTATAGCTGCTAACCTGATAGTATTCAACATCTCCATTAGCCACTTCCCCTGTGAAGAAGTTGCCGTTGGTTTGAATGCGTCCATTTAGCTTAATACCAGAACCAGGCGTAATCTCTAAGTCATCTTGATATACAACAGCATTGTTGCTCAGCGGAATCTGCGCCCGGTCTTGCTGGTACTCTATAGCAGAAAAGCCTTTGTTGCTCCCTGGTGGGAAAATCTGAGCATTTGCAGGTTTATTAGCCGCACTGGTAAATGGAACAGTTGTAGCGAATACATAGAAGCTTTTCTTCAATACCGACCCAGATTTATACCAACCTGAACTGCCTACTAAACCAGCAAAGGTACCCTGTGCCGCTGCACATTGTGGATTGGCACTACTGTCATCCTGAGGTGCAGTTCTCGCCTCTATAGGACTTCTACTAGGGTTAGCAGTTCTTAAAGATGGATTGGGAGTGCGGAAGTAAATACCGTAAAGAGTAAAGCTATCAAACCGTCCGTCGTTATCTGTATCAACCGGAAATCTCCAGGCAGTGGTTATTCTTTCATCATTGTCTAGAACTGGAGTATTTGTTTGAATACCCCCACCATTAATGTCATACTGGACGACTAGCTGCGTCTCGTCACCCAAACTATACTTCTTGAGGTTTCCTGAGATTGCCTGATTCAGAGCCACATCTGTTGGGGTGGAGCGTGGCAGCGTCGGATCTTCAAGTAATGCCGCTATCTTGGCTTTAGCTCTGTCTAGTGCTGGGGTAGCTGCTGCCAATACTGCCTGATTCACCCTGACGTTACTGGCATTTTTAGATCGTTCAAATGATCGGAACACCATTGCAGTCGTCAGCAATATAACGACCAAAATTACCATTGTCACCGTTGGCAAGATAAATCCAGCGTTTGCCAGATTTGCTTTTTTCCCAGTTACCAATATGCTCCGCAAGAGCCAATTCATCAGCTTTTTGGTGACAGCTTTTGCTATCTGCACCATTTCCCGGAACAGATTTTGAATGGCTTTGAGTAGCTTTTTGTGGGGTGACATACTTGCTTTCCTGTCAAACGTTGGATAGGGCTGAAATGAAGACTGAGGAGTAAATAATCTGCGGTAAATTAAATTTTTATAAAAGGCAGATGGGCTGAACTTCCCTAATCGCCTTGGTAAAGCTTCATCAAAACTTCATGATTTTGGCGTTCTTTTCTGTCTTAACAAGTCTAAACTTTGTTATCAACCGGGAAAGTACGCATTTAGATGTAATAAATTTTTATTAAGTTTTTCAGTATTCTTCCGGAGCATAAATCGTCCACCAGAATTCTGAAACAGAAGTGAGGTTTGCGCTTCCCCCACAAGACTGATTTAGGGAAGATGTATGAGTTGTCTGTGAAAGATAGCGATCACCTTAAACATAAATTAACAAACAAGGTGGGGAAATTACTGTATTTAGCATACCCACCTGTCTTAGAAAACCTATCACCCCTCGCAAAAAAAATGGGAAGCCGCCCAACACCTAACAGAAGCAGGATAGACATCACAACGGTAGGGACGTTGGATACAAAAAGTTTTATCCCCTAGCCCCCTTGTTGAGGAGGGCTAGGGGGGAGCTAAACAATACAGTGTTGCCATCAAAATTTCTACAGAAAAAATAATCAGAGAAATTTCGAGAGTGGCTGCATTAATAGTGATTTAGGTTGATTCCAGCCTCGTTCGCCATTGCTTGCAAACCCTTATGCTGTAAGGTTTTGATTGCTTTGGTGGAAAGCCGCAGTTTCACCCAGCGATTGCCTTGAGACCACCAAATCCGCTTCGATTGCAGGTTGGCTTCCTGTAGCTTCTTGGTGCGTCGGTGAGAGTGGGAAATGGCAAAGGCATTATTCGCCTTTTTTCCGGTTAGCTGACATTTGCGCGACATAGAATATCTCCAGAGTGGGGTTCGGTTAAATAACCACAGAATTCGGTCTATGGCTAGACAAACAAAGTCTCGCGCAACGCGAGACTTTGGCAAGATGTCTATTGTATCGAATCTCTGGTTCTCAGGCTAAGCTTGGGAACGCGAGATGGTTGCTAGTTGCTAACGTTCTGTGAGACGAGTTAGCACTTGATTCGACCGTTCCACAAAGGATTTCATCCCTTCGGCATCAAATCCCTTTTGAGCCATGAGCGCCAAATCATAAATATGTTGACAGATTAAATTAGTCAACTCACCTGTAGGCGATCGCCCTTCTTCTTGAATAATACTACCTTGACTCATTTGAGTGAGATTCTGGATCAGCGGGTGGGCAGTGTTCACTACCAGAACGTGTTCTTCGGGAAACTCAACATTTTGCTGCTGCATGAGTGCGTTCATCTCTCGCAACCGTCGCAGCACTTCTGGTAGCAGCACCATTGCGGGTGGCGTTGCTTGCAGGTCATCTGACTTCAGCGCTTCGGTGCGGATGTTAAGTTTGGGTTTGTTGAGGGCTTGCTGGAATAGTTCTTTGATTTGTTCGCTGCGGGTTTTGTTGGTTTTAGGGTCAACAATTTCGCCGGATTTATCTTGGTCAATTAGCGTCTTGTCCAGTTCTGAGTCTACGCGGGAGAACTTGACATCCGGATGTTCCCGTTCTAGGAAGCTGATGAAGTGGGTGTCTATGAAGGAGTCCATAAACAGGACTTCTAAACCCTGGCTTTTATGTAATTGTACGTAGGTTGCTTGGGTGACTTCATCGGTGCAGTAAAAGACGCGGTTTTCTTGGCGTTCTTTGTTGCGTTCCAGGTAGTCTTTGAGGGTGGTGTATTGGGATGTTGGATTTTGTTGTTCTCCGGAGGTTGGGGTGACTTCTTGCCAAACATCGCCTTCCTGAGATTGTACTTCGACGGCTGGGGGAGTTTCGGGAGTTGCTTGTGTAAGGTTGGCGGTGGTGCGATAGATGATGATGTCTTCGACTTGCTTTTTGAATTTGTCGTCGTTGAGGGAGCCAAATTTGACGAAGGTGCCAACATCTTGCCAGCAACGGATGTATTCTTCGCGCTGTTCGCGGTAGAGTTCTTTTAAGCGATCGCCTACTTTTTTGGCGATGTAATCTGCTATTCTCCGGACAGTACGGTCGTTGGTTAGGGCACTGCGAGAGACGTTGAGGGGGATGTCGGTGCTATCAATGACACCTTGCAGAGGTAGCAGGAATTTGGGGATAACTTCTTCGCAGCGATCGCTCACAAAAACCTGGTTACAGAATAGTTTAATCTGCCCTTTAGTGACATCGACATCCGGCTTCAGCTTCGGGAAGTATAGAATCCCATTGAGAATGAAGGGATAGTCAGTATTTAGATGCACCCACAGCAGCGGATCTTCTTGGAACGGGTAGAGGTAGCGGTAGAATTCTAGATAATCTTCTTTGGCCAGGTTTTGCGGCGATTCCTTCCACGGTGCCTTTTGACGATTGATTACCTCCCCATCCAGTTTGATAGATACTGGCATGAAGTCGCAGTAGGTTTTCACCAACTGACGAATCCGCATCGGTTCCAGATATTCCTGTTCTTCATCCTGAAGGGTGAGGGTAATGGTGGTACCGCGTTCAGTGCGTGGCGACTCTTCTAAAACAAAGGCTGGTGAACCATCGCAAGACCAGTGTACTGCTTGGGCTCCTGGCTGGTATGAGAGGGTATCAATCTCGACTTTTTGCGCCACCATGAAGGAGGAGTAAAAGCCTAGTCCGAAGTGACCGATAATTTGCTGTTCGGCGCTGGCTTTATACTTTTGGATAAATTCTTCAGCGCTGGAGAAAGCAACTTGGTTGATGTACTTCTTCACCTCATCGGCTGTCATCCCGATACCGTTATCGGTTATAGATAGGGTCTTTTTGTCTTTGTCAATAGCGATGTTAATTTCTGGTTCGCCTATTTCGCCTGTGACTTCCCCAGCGAAGGAAACCATTTTAAGTTTCTGGATAGCATCGACGGCGTTGGATACCAGTTCCCGCAAGAAGATTTCGTGGTCTGTGTAGAGGGACTTCTTGATAATCGGGAAAATATTCTCGGTATGTATCGTGATTGTGCCTTGTTCCAGCATATATATCTTGTGGTAGTTGTGTAGAAGCTTTCTAAAGATTGATTGTGAGCGATCGCAGATGCTTGTGAGAAAGGGTTTTTCCGCCCTAGGGGAATTCGGATTTCCCTACTTGCTGGTCTATATTCGCTCAATTAAGCTTGCTGAAGGCTAAGTTTTAGCCTTTTTTTCCAGTACGAAAAAGTAGTGATATGGATTTAATGGATCGATAAATTCTCTTTTAATTGTAAGACCCGCTTTTTCAATCGAGTTTACCAGACGCTGTTTCGGGTAGTCTTTCAATCCCATTTCCCAGTAGTGTTCATCCTCGGTTAAGGGCTTTTGACTCCAGAAGCGGGGAAGGTGGAGAAAAAGATGTCTCGGCCTTTGTTTTAAAGAATATTTAAACTGAATTGACAAAAATAAACTGCGATAGGGAACCGATATTACCAGAAACTTTTTAGTAGCCTTTGCCAGCTTTTCGAGGGCTTTTTCTGACTTGTCGTAAGGGATATGTTCTAGCACTTGAAAAAGCGCGATCACATCAAATTTATCTTCTGGCAGTGTAAAATTACTTGCTAGATCCAGAACCATGTCCGGCTTTAATTCTGCGTCAAAATCAGCGGTTGTGACGTTATATCCAAACCGTTTAAGCAAGTCCGTGAAAAGTGAATTAAATATTCCAATTTCCAGAATATTATTTACTTGCTTTCCTAAGCCTCTGATGATACGCGCCTGATTATGGTAGCTGATGAGTCGGTCTTTTGATATGTATTCATCGCTCGGAATTTTAGACGTGTTGATGCTTGTCATAAAATGTCCCAACCAAATAAACCACTATTATAATAAGTCAGTCATGAGTTGCTTCACCGTTTTAGTAGCCACATCCCAATTAAGACGAGATTGATACTCTTCAAATGAGGATATAGCCATTTTTTTATATTCACTATAATTTTTTATAATAGACACAATATAGTTACAGTAATCGGATATATTAGCTTCTAACGCAAAAGTCTTTCCATTAAAATTCTCTTTAATAATGGTTGGTATACCGCCAGTATTTGTTGCTAAACAAGGAACCCCAAAAGAATTTGCTTCAACTAAAACGTGAGGAGAACAGTCAGCAAGAGTTGGTAAAATCAGAAAATGTGATTCAGTAAAAAGCTTATTTAATTGATTCAACCCTTCCTTAGTTGATTTATCAATAAATCCTCGAACTTCAACAAAATTTGGTAGAGGCTCATCAATAGTTGGTTTACACCCAACTACCGTAAGTTGAGTATTCAAGCCGATGCGATTTAATTCTCTAGCAACCTTAAAGGCAACATCTCCCCCTTTCCTGTGCCACTCAAGACCAATAAATAACAATTTACAAGGCTTTGCAGCTCTAGATGCTAGAATATTTTGAATATCATCAATTGTGCGATCGCATTCTATATTTGCGCCCCAAGGAACCACTTTTACTTTAGCTGGCTCAATATTATAAATTTTAATAGCTGCTTGAGCGGCCCAGTCCGATAAGAAAATTACTAACTTGCATCGGTTTAACGCAGCTTGTTCCATTGCATAGATATTATTTCTAGTTTCGCCGCACAAGTTGTTTAAATAAGGATAAAAATCAATTAATCCAGCCAAGGTTGAATCTGTCCACAAAACAATTGGCTGCTTACATTCAAGATAAGCAAGGGGTGCTGCATTTTCAGGACAAAGCACTATATCTGAATTTAACGCAGACAGTTTTTTAGAAATTTGACGAGCATAATTTTTAAGCACTAATGGTTCTGCCCATCGGTAGTAATCTTGATGAAATAAGTTGCGGTAAAAGCTCCACTTAGCTCTAGTCAAGAATGAAAACTTTTTCTGCAAAGCTCCTAGATAGTCAAGTTCAATAGACTGACTAGCTAAAGACTGGGCTATATAATAACCTGCTCCACAAAATCCTACTTGATTTTTAGACCAAGTAGGACTATTAAAAACATCGTAAGTGGTAACATAAGCTACTTTCATAAATCAACCCATTATATTAAAGTCATAAATAAAGTTTTAGCTGTTTGAGTAGCAACTGCCCAATTTAGACGAGTTTGATATTCATCAAATGAAGATAATGCGAGTTCCTTATACTTGGAATAGTTGGAAAACAAACTATAAATATAGCTACAAGCTTCTGTAACAATTGCATTTATTGAATAAACTTTTCCATTTAAATTATCTTTAATAATTGTCGGTATACCGCCGCTGTTTGTAGATATACAAGGAACGCCAAAAGAATTTGCTTCACAAAAAACATTGCCATAAGCTTCTGCTCTCGAAGGCACTATTATGAAGTGAGATTCAGCTATCAATCTGTTTAGTTTCTTTAATCCTTCTTCTGTAGATTTATTAATAAAACCAGGATTAATAACAAAATCAGGACATGAATCGTTCTGGAAAGGCTGGCACCCAACTATTGTTAACTTAACATTTAACCCTGTTTTTTTTAACTCGCTTGCTACTTCTAGGGCTATGTCGCCACCTTTCCTATACCAATCTACACCTAAAAAGAGTAACTTACATTGGTTTGACGGTCTGGCATCCACAATCTCTTTGATGTCTTCCAAGGTTCTGTTACACTCAACGTTAGCACCGGAGGGAATAACTTTTACTTTAGAAGGGTCAACTTGATAAACATCAATTACCTTTTGTGCAGCCCAGTCGGACGAAAATATAGCATAACTGCATTTATCATAGGTAAGTTTATCCATTGCAGTTAATTGCTCAGTTGTCTCTTTACAGAGGTTGCTAAACTCAGGGTAAAAGTTGATTAATCCAGCATAAGAAGCGTCTGTCCATACAATCACTGGTTGCTTGCATTCCAAGTAAGAAGCTAAATTAATGTCCGGGCATAAAACAATGTGGGGATTTATATCTAATACTTTTTGATGAATTTGGGAAGCGTAGCTTTTGTTAACAAATTTTTCTGCCCAAGGTTGGTAAACCTGCTTAGTAAAATGCTTATGCCAGCGGTTTTTTGTTTTGGATATATATTTATATATAGGTGAGTAATTTTCTTTTAAAGGCCCAATATATTCCAATGATTCGCACTGCCTAGCAAGGGCAAGGGCTTTGTAATAGTTAGTCCCACAATGGCCGATCATTTTTCGGTGCCAAGTATGCCTATTTAAAATATCGTAGTGGGTAGCGAAGGCTATTTTCATAACAAACTACAAAGACCCGAAAAAAGAAGAATTTAGTGGAATGAAATAACTTTGGCTAGTTATAGCAATCCAATTTGATTTGTAGAGGCATTGTCTGCAATGTCTTTATATTTTTAACGAACAGCAGAGACACAGAGTCCGCAGAGGAAGAGAAAAGATAGTTTCATAAATCAATTAAAATTAATATATTGCTTTTTCCTGCTGACAAACTGCACGGTAAAGCTGTATTGTCTTTTTGCTTAATACAGACCAGTCTAGCATCTCTAATGGAGCCTGGTCTGGGCGTGGAGTATGCACCGCCCAATCTAAGCCTTCGCGGAGGATATCTGAGGTTAGTTCCTCTGAGTAGGTTTTAACCCACGCTTCTCCTACTAATGCCTGTAGTTCGCCCAGCGCACCTTTGCGCGGTACTAATATTGGGCAATCGAAGGAAAGAGCGAGTATTGCACTGCCAGAATTTAAAATTTCTTGAAATGGCAAGACTACTAAATCTGCTGATTTGAGATAAAACTGCACGTTTTCTGGCGGCACATATTGCGTGGATAATCTAACGCGAAAATCACCATCTGCTGCCTCAAATACTTCTGTTTTAAGTTCTGGTAAATCGGGAGTGCCTGCTACCACTAAAACTAAATCAGCATCATCTAACTCACCAAATGTGCGGATTAAGTGGGGAACGTTTTTATAGGGGGATATATGTCCTAGAAAAACTATGGTTCTAGCTTTTTCTGGTATATCTAATGTTTTCCTGGCACTAATTTTATCAACTTGATTTGGATATTCTCCACGATAATGTCCGTGGGGTACGACCGAGTTTAAGCGTTGTTTAAGGGAAGGGAAAGTTTCTTCAGCTAGAGTTTTTCCTGCCTCGCACATACTAATATATGCGTCTACACGAGATACGAATTCTGACTGAAACCAATCCGCTATCTGGGGATGCAAAACGATGTGGGGGATTGTGTCGTGAAAAGTCCAGATGATGCGCGTCCCTTGGTGCCGCACTCTGTCTATAAGGGCAAGCATGGCTTTTGCTCTTATAAAAGCTAAAGTTGGGTTGGGATGGCGTACTATCGTTTCGGCTGCCCAGTGTAGATGAAAAATATCGTAATGTTGGCGTAACAATTTGAGGGGCGAAAATTCTTCAACTGTCACCCCTTGTTGGCCCATCTGGGAATACAACAACCAGTTATACGGGTTTTTGTATCTGGTTTTGAACGCAGGCCAAGCAATGACTTTCATGTTTGATGTTACTTTCGCCTAAGTTTTTGGATGCTGTATTTACATCAAAATAGCATGAGATAATTTTATACGCAGATGCACTGTAGCTTTAGAAACAAATGGGAGGCGGCCACCTTCTGAATGCGTTCCCAGTCTCAGCCTGGGAACGGGATGGATGTAAGCAGTGGAAGTTTAGGGAATGACTTTTGTAGGAGAGACTGGAAGACTCGTCTCTACAATAGATTCGGAAATCTTCAGCGGTTGTTTTTTCCTGAAGGTGAGGGCATCATCTACGCAATCAACCACGATGGTGTCGCCACTCACGAAGGTGTTTTCTAGAAGGGCGGTTGCTAGAGTATTCTGCAATTCACGCTGAATAGCCCGTTTCAGGGGACGCGCACCATAAACTGGATCGTAGCCAGCCTCCGCTATGTGGTCTTGGGCTGCTGACGACAGTTGTATAGTAATTTTCTGATCCGCCAGCATGCGCTCAATCTGCTTAATTTGAATCCCCACAATTTGTCGCAGTTCTTTGCGGTTGAGCGTGTGGAAGAGAATTATGTCGTCCACCCGGTTGAGGAATTCCGGACGGAAATGCGATCGCAGCGCATCTGTCACCTTCTTCCGCATCAACTCATATTGTGCATCATTCCCAGCCACATCCAGAATATGCTCGCTACCAATGTTGCTGGTCATAACAATTACTGTATTCCGAAAGTCTACTGTCCGACCTTGGGAATCCGTTATCCTACCGTCATCCAGCACCTGTAGCAAAATGTTGAAAACATCCCGGTGCGCCTTTTCCACCTCATCCAGCAATACCACCGAGTAGGGACGACGACGAATCGCCTCTGAAAGTTGACCCCCCTCCTCATAACCTACATACCCTGGAGGCGCACCTACAAGACGCGAGACGGCGTGTTTCTCCATGTACTCGGACATATCAATCCGCACCAGGGCATCATCGCTGTCAAAAAGAAACTGAGCTAAGGCACGCGCTAACTCAGTTTTACCCACACCAGTTGGTCCCATGAACAGGAAGGAACCAATCGGACGACCGGGATCTTTCATCCCTGCACGGGCGCGACGAATTGCCGCCGCCACAGCCGAAACCGCCTCTGATTGACCGATAACGCGCTCGTGCAAGTGCGATTCCAAATGTAGCAACTTTTGACGTTCCGACTCTAAAAGTCGGTTCACGGGGATGCCAGTCCACTTAGCAACGATTTCTGCGATGTCACCCTCGCGTACTTCTTCGCGCAATAAAGCCGAACCGCGAGATTGCATTTCCAACAGCTGGGCTTCTTTGGCTTCCTTGTCGCGTCCTAACACCTCCAACCGCCCATACTTAAGCTGTGCAGCCTTGTTCAAGTCATAGGCGCGTTCCGCCTGCTCTATCTGCACCCGCAGGTGATCCTCTTCCTCCTTGACAGCATTAATTTCTTCCAACAGTTGCTTTTCAGATTGCCACTGAGAGCTTAGTTGACGTTGTTTTTCACTCAAAGACTCAATTTCTTGCTCAATGCGCTCCAAACGCTCTTGGGAAGAACGGAAAGCACCGACAACAGTTAAACCCAGCCGTTGACCTTCCCCTTGCAAAGATAGCTTTTCCATCTCTAGCTGCATCAGTCGGCGGTCAATCGCTTCTAATTCTACTGGCTTGGAGGTAATCTCCATTTTCAGCTTAGCTGCTGCCTCGTCCACCAAGTCTATCGCCTTATCTGGCAAAAACCGTTCTGTGATGTAGCGATCGCTTAAAGTAGCAGCAGCCACTAAAGCGGAATCCGTAATCTTCACGCCGTGATGAACTTCGTAGCGTTCTTTCAATCCCCGCAAAATCGAAATCGTATCTTCTACTGAAGGCTGATTTACATAAACCTGCTGAAATCGACGTTCTAGCGCCGCATCTTTCTCGATATGCTTACGATACTCGTCCAGCGTACTCGCCCCTATACAGCGCAATTCCCCCCGCGCCAACATTGGTTTGAGTAAATTACTCGCATCCATCGCGCCTTGAGTGGCACCAGCACCGACGACGGTATGTAACTCGTCGATGAACAGGACAATTTGACCGTCAGAAGAGGTAACTTCGCGCAATACAGCCCGCAGCCTGTCTTCAAATTCTCCCCGATATTTGGCACCCGCAATCAGACTACCCATATCCAAGGCGATCAACTGGCGCTTTTTCAGAGATTCCGGAACATCCCCGTTAACAATCCGCTGCGCCAGACCTTCTGCGATCGCTGTCTTCCCTACGCCCGGTTCCCCAATCAGCACCGGATTATTCTTACTCCGCCGAGATAGCACCTGCACCACCCGACGAATTTCCTCGTCTCTCCCAATTACCGGGTCGAGCTGACCAGATTTTGCCTTTTCTGTCAAGTCTTGTCCGTATTTTGCCAACGCCTCATAGCGTCCCTCTGGATTTTGGTCTTGTACTTTCTGAGCGCCCCGGACATCCTTGATTACCGCTTCTAGTTTCTGTCTGTCAACGTTGAAGCTTTTAAGCAAGCGCCGCCCGACGCGGTCATCTTCCGCAAAACCAAGCAATATATGCTCTATGGCAATAAATTCATCTTGTAAGGCACTTTTTGCTGCGTCAGCCTTGTCTAGCATAACATCTAAGCCTCTGCCCAGGTACAGCTGGTCAATTACGGTGACTTTTGGCTGGCGCTGGCTGAAGGCTTCCAGTTGCGCTTTTAATGCTGTGGTGTCTACCGCTGCTCGACTCAAAACCCGACTCGCCAACCCGTCTTGTTCTATCAGGGCAATGGTTAAATGCTCTACCTCTAGCTGCTGATTTTTGAAGCGACGCGCCACATCTTGGGATTTGACGATGCCTTCCCAGGCTTTTTCAGTAAACTTGGTAGAGTCAGTAGGCTGCATTTTATAAAATATATCTCAGTCAAATAGCGTGTCCCACACGCTAGTATAACAATCTGTTATTGGTCATTGGTCATTAGTTATTAACTAAAGTGCGCCAGAGACTTTTATGGCTACTACACAAACAAAGCCGTAGCCAGCTTATAGACCGCCAAGGCGGTCTTTGTTTGTGTAGCCCCGACTTTAGTCGTCGGGGTTTAGCTTACGCCTCTTGCTCAACAGGTTCAGCTTCTGGCTTCGCCTCGCGGACTTCCTGCTTGACTGTGAGGTAACGGATCACGTCTTCGGAAAGACGCATTGCCCGTTCTAGAAGCGCAATCTGGCTGCCATTGCACTTATAGTTCATCTGAACGTATACACCTTCCCGGTGCTTGCCAATTTCCTGAGCCAAACGCCGCCTGCCGCGATGCTGAGTTTCAATCTCCTCAGCTCCATTTTCGGTCAGGATGTTCTGGTATTTGGCGATCGCTAGGTTGGTTTGTTCCTCGCCTAAGTCGGGACGGAGGATGTACATAGTTTCGTAAACGATCTGCATTTTGGTAATCTCCTTATGGACAATGAGGCTTCTTGGGGGGCTAAGGACTGGGGAGGAGGTGACTGGGTAGTGATTCCTCGCCTTGTGGCCTTCTACCCTGATAACTCTTCCCTAACGCCTAACAACATGAAGAAGCAAGGACTTAAAATCTTACTACCAGTTCACAAATTCTACAAATTAACCGGGCTAAATTTGCATCTGTGACATTTGAAGCACACTCTTAAAGCATAATCAAACATTACTCAACCATATGGCGCAGCGCTACGTCCGAGTTCGCACTGAAAAAGGACAGACTTACTACGGTTTACTGCAACTGAGCCGAGGTGTTCAGGTGCTTGATGCGCCTCCCTGGTTGCATGGGCAACCTACAGATTTGCAGTTAGAACCAGACACTTACCAAATTTTGGCTCCTTGTGCGCCGTCTAAAATTATTGCGGTGGGCAAGAATTATGCTAACCATGCGGCGGAAATGGGAACCCAAGTGCCAAAAGAGCCGCTACTATTTCTCAAACCGCCGACTTCTGTCACCGCAGTGGGTACAGAAATTCATTATCCACCGCAATCGCAGCAGGTGGACTATGAGGGCGAGTTAGCTTTAGTCATTGGCGATCGCGCTTGCGACTGTACCCCAGAGGAGGCACAAGAAAAAATCTGGGGCTACACTATTGCCAATGATGTTACTGCCCGCGATCTGCAAAAATCAGACGGTCAGTGGACGCGGGCAAAAGGGTTTAATACCTTTTGCCCCCTGGGTCCGTGGATTGTCCGCGAATTGAGTCCTGCTGCCCGCTTGCAAACTTTTCTTAATGACAATAAACAGCCAGTGCAGTCTGCCTTAATTAATCAGATGGTGTTTTCGCCAGATTTTCTGGTGTCTTACATCTCTAGGGTGATGACACTGCTGCCTGGGGACGTAGTGCTTACTGGAACACCGCAGGGAGTGGGGCCGATGCAAGTGGGCGATCGAGTCCGCATCGAAATTGAGGGTATCGGTCAGATGGAAAATACCGTTGTGGTACGCCCCGCACCGACAGCGTCCTAAACAAAGAAATGCCTGCGGTTTGAATACTAGCGCACTTGCGTGTAAGCTGCCTCGGAAATGGCGGGTATTTCTCCGTAACGTCCCAGTATTGACTGGACAACTGAATAGCCGCAGGCTACCAGTGTTCCTAAAAAGACTACATTGACCAGCGTTTCTGTGATTAAGTTAGCGCCGCCTAGCGCTGGAAGTAAAATCCCCAAAAGCATACTGCACAGAAACAGCAGGATATCTAAAAGTATTGCCTGCATGGTGTTGAAACGAATAAAATGGTTAATGTTTTCGTTTCTAACTACTCCTAAGAACAAGGCAAAGAAAATTATTAAGCTAGCAAAAGGTATATTGTAAATTGCTAACAAAGGTGACAGCGGCGTGTAAATAAGGCCAAATACAGGAAACTGTCTAACCAGAAACAGACGAAAAGGATACGCCGAAAGTAAAGGCAGTATATAAGGAAGGCAAGAAAAAATCCGGTCTTTGGTTGTTGTTGAACCACGCCAAGTCATCGTGCGTTCTCCTGTTGTAATGTTATTAATCGCTAGTTCTTACTAAGTTCAGGATAACGCACACAGCAGGTCAATCATGTTGGGGCTGCGTGAGGCGGATCTTTCCCCCAGATGGTTCCGGGGTAGTGATCGCGCTCATTTAATATTGGCAATCCGGAAGCCCATGAGACACTCGTATTGCTCCGGTTGATTTTCCGTCAGCTTGTGAATCGATTGACCACAGCCGAGTTGTCCTTTCCGCCAGCGGGGTTGACCGCTAGAGTCTGCTAGTAAACAGTTCTGACAAACTTGCTTGGGAGAGAGAATTTGTTCATCCGTAAGAATGACTAACATTTGACACCTCCCTTAAGAGGCTTATCCGCTTTCCTCAATTTTAAGCCAGGTTTTCGGGAATATATGGTAAATTAACATACACCTTAATGTCTTTAACCCTTATAGTCTTAAAGTTTTAATATGTTCTGTTGCCAGGTAAGGTATTTTTAGGAGAGACGGAACTCCGTAGAATCACTGGTAGAGTGTTAACAGAAAGGTCAGGACGGACGCGACTCCAACAGCATTAAAATAAAAGACTCAGGAAAATACAGGCGCAAGCCAGAAAAGAAAGCATCCGAACTAAAGTAGGAAGCGATCGCTAACAGTATCTCTAGGGGTTTACTCCGTGACAAAAACTAACTTAGACTTTCTCGCCCAAACCGATCCCGTCGTTGCCGAGTTTATTGGGCAGGAACTCCAGCGTCAACGCGACCACCTGGAACTGATTGCCAGTGAAAACTTTGCCTCAGCAGCGGTTCTGGCAGCACAAGGTTCCGTCCTGACGAATAAGTACGCCGAAGGCTTGCCTGGAAAGCGTTATTACGGCGGCTGCGAGTTTGTAGATAAAATTGAGCAACTGGCCATTGACCGCATTAAACAACTATTTGGGGCGGCTCATGCCAACGTACAACCCCATTCCGGGGCGCAGGCGAATTTTGCCGTTTTCCTGTCGCTGTTGCAGCCTGGAGACACGATTATGGGAATGGATTTGTCCCACGGGGGACACTTAACCCACGGTTCGCCAGTGAATGTATCGGGAAAGTGGTTCAAAGTTTGTCACTACGGTGTCAGTAAGGAAACAGAGCAGCTAGACTATGACCAAATTCGGGATTTGGCGCTGCAACATCGTCCTAAGCTACTAATTTGTGGTTACTCAGCTTATCCGCGAGTGATAGAGTTTGAGAAATTCCGCGCGATCGCAGACGAAATTGGGGCATACCTGTTAGCCGATATCGCCCACATTGCCGGGTTAGTCGCGACAGGACATCACCCCAACCCCCTCCCCCACTGTCACGTCGTCACCACGACCACTCATAAGACCCTGCGCGGTCCCAGAGGTGGTTTAATTATGACCAATGACCCGGAATTGGGTAAGCAGCTAGATAAAGCCGTCTTCCCCGGCACACAAGGCGGGCCTTTGGAACACGTTATTGCTGCTAAGGCAGTTGCTTTCGGGGAAGCACTGACACCAGCCTTTAAAACGTATTCAGGGCAAGTGATTGAAAATGCCCGTGCCTTAGCCGCCCAGTTGCAAAAACGCGGCTTTAAGATTGTTTCTGCCGGCACTGACAATCATTTGATGCTAGTAGATTTGCGTTCCATCGGCATGACTGGCAAGCAAGCCGATCATCTGGTGAGCGGGGTAAATATTACCGCCAACAAAAATACCGTTCCCTTCGATCCAGAGTCGCCTTTTGTAACGAGTGGCTTGCGGCTGGGAACGCCTGCAATGACAACTCGCGGTATGGGAACAACGGAATTTACCGAAATTGGCGATATTATTGCCGAACGGCTGCTGAATCCGGAAGACGAAGCAGTAGCGGCTGCTTGTCGGCGTCGAGTTGGGGCATTATGCGAAGTCTTCCCCCTATACCCCCATCTAACAATTCCTGTCCCAGCTCTAGCTTAGTTACCAGTCATTGGCCAGCGGTCAGTATCAACGGACAACTGACCCCTGACAAGAGACAAATGACGACTAACTACTGACGTTTACCGTCCCAAATGTAGTAGACTCTGCCTGACGCCTTTTTTAAAGGATGAAAGATCAATAGCGATTAGTTAACAGCTAACAGCTTTTTTGAATTATCCTTTGTGATGTCTCGCACCCTACTAAATTTCAGATGCCTCCCCAGCTATACCATCTGGTTGCCTTTCTCGTCTCTGCCTTTGTTGTCCTCTGGACGACACCCGTTGTCAACAAAATTGGCTTGCAAAAGGGATTGGTTGATTTACCCGGTGAACGCAAAGTCCACAAGCAGCCGATAGTGCGAGTGGGAGGTATCTCTATCTTTGCAGGTACCATAATCGCCCTGCTGATTGTTTGGGGAACCGGGGGATTTGGCACTCTCAGCGCAGATAAATCCTCCGAGATTTGGGGAGTCACTGTTGGTGGTCTAGGCTTTTTCCTGATTGGGCTGGCCGATGACTTGTTCAGTCTTTCGCCCTTCACGCGGCTGTTTATGCAAATAATCATTGCTAGCTGGGCGTGGCACTTCGGCGTCCAAATTGACTTTCTCACAGTTCCCTTCGCTGGGCTTGTCACGTTGCCAGACAGTATCAGCTGGCCGATCACAGTCATTTGGCTGGTAGGTATGACCAATGCCATTAACTGGATCGATGGTTTGGACGGTCTAGCTGCTGGAGTTTCTGGTATCGGTGCCGTGGTGATGCTAATTGTAAGTTTGTTTATGAACCAACCAGCAGCAGCCCTAATTGCGGCAGCGCTTGCTGGCGGCGCACTAGGATTTCTGCGATATAATTTCAACCCCGCCCAGATTTTTATGGGAGATGGGGGAGCCTATTTTATGGGCTTTACTTTGGCTGGTGTCGGGGTGATTGGCTTAGTGAAAAGCACCGCTGTCACCGCTGTGCTATTGCCCTACTTAATTTTAGCTGTGCCGATTGTGGATATGTCAGCCGTGATTGTACAACGGCTGTTACGCGGCAGTTCCCCTTTCATTGGCGATAAATTCCATCTACATCATCGGTTACTGCAAGCTGGTCTGCCACAACGCTTGATAGTTTTGTTTATCTACGCTTTAACTCTGTGGGTGGGAAGTCTGGCGCTGGCTCTGGCTAAGGTACCCAGCGGACTAGCTTATGCTTTTGGCGCAACTTTGCTGCTGGGTTATACCAGTTGGCAAGTTTGGCGATCCTCCCGTGTCAGAGGCGAAGAGTAAAAAGTTATGAGTGCTGAAATTATTTGTGTTGGTACGGAACTGCTACTAGGCGATATCCTCAACAGCAATGCTTATTTTTTGGCGCAGCAACTAGCATCTCTGGGAATCCCGCACTATTATCAAACGGTGGTGGGAGATAATCCAGAACGTCTCAAGCAGGTCATAGAAATTGCCCTGCAAAGATCGCAAATCTTAATTTTTACTGGTGGGCTTGGCCCGACTCCGGATGACCTGACAACGGAAGCGATCGCGGACTTTTTTGGCGTGCCCTTGCTGGAAAACCCGGAAATTATCGAAGATATTGCTCGGAAATATGCCCAGCGGGGGCGGCAAATGACACCCAGCAATCGCAAACAAGCCCTGATGCCGAACGGTGCCTCAATTTTACCCAATCCAGGCGGTACAGCCCCTGGCATTATCTGGCAACCGCGCCCACGATTGACGATTCTCACTTTCCCTGGTGTCCCCAGCGAAATGCAGCGGATGTGGCAAGAAACCGCTGTACCCTATCTCAAAAGTCAAGGCTGGGGCAAAGAAATTATCAAAAGCCGGATGTTAAGATTTTGGGGAATTGCTGAGTCGGCCTTAGCTGAAAAAGTTTCTGCTTTTCTCAATTTGCCCAATCCCACGGTTGCTCCTTATGCTGACTTTGGAGAGGTACGCTTGAGAATTTCCGCAAGGGGGGAATCGGAGCCCCAAGCGCTGGGACTAATTGAGCCTGTAGCGCAGCAATTGCAGCAGATTGCAGGGCTGGATTATTATGGCAGCGACACTGACACTCTTGCCTCTGTGGTGGGGCAGTTGTTGCAAGCAGAGGGTGAGACGCTTTCGGTTGCGGAATCTTGCACTGGAGGCGGCTTGGGGCAGATGATCACGTCTATCGCCGGAAGTTCTAGTTACTTTCTGGGCGGTGTCATTTCTTACGACAACTCGGTGAAAATTTCCCTTTTGGGTGTCAATCCAGAAGATTTATCCCAATTCGGTGCGGTAAGCGATGTAGTTGCCACAGCGATGGCGGTTGGGGTGCGATCACGTCTCTCCACTACGTGGGGGCTTAGTATAACTGGTATTGCAGGCCCAGGTGGAGGTACGGATGCTAAGCCAGTTGGCCTTGTCTACATTGGATTAGCAGGGCCAAATAACATTGGGTCAAGTTTTAAGTACCAGTTGGGTCAAACTCGAGAACGTGACTCAATTCGCTATGCCAGCGCTTGTAATGCCCTTGACTTGCTGCGGCGAAAATTGCTGACCCGCTGAACCTCTTATCAGTCTTTTGACTGATAGAGGATACTAAAACACTCTTCTATGGTGGGAGAGAGATGCTATTTCCTAATGTGCTAGGGTTAAAATAATAAATCTTATTAGTACAATAGGATTTAAGAACTGTCAATTTTGCCCAGTTGTAAACTATTTATCCTGGTTGTATTGCAGGAGCCGTCAGTACAATGGACTACATAGAAAACGTGTTGGAAAAGCTTAAAGAATGGGCGCGGAAGCTCATCGAAACGCTGCTAGGGCCGGAGGCTGAGCCGGAACCGGAACCAATTCCAATACCCGTAAACGAGCGATCGCGCCAAAGACGTTAGTGTAATACGTGACTCATAAAACTTTGGGCGCTGTAAGTGTTTTGGTACTGCACGGGCCAAACCTGAACCTGCTGGGACTGCGAGAACCAGGGATTTATGGATATTTAACGTTGGATGAAATTAACCACCTGTTAGAGCAAGAAGGGCAAACGCTACAGGCGAAACTTTCTATCATCCAGTCGAATCACGAAGGTGTCTTAGTTGATGCCATCCAGAACGCTCTGGGGCAGCACCAAGGCATTTTGATTAACGCAGGGGCGTACACTCATACAAGCGTAGCCATACGAGATGCGATCGCGGCTGTGAACCTTCCCACAGTTGAAGTGCATCTGAGTAACATTTATCGCCGCGAAGCTTTCCGGCATCATTCCTATATTGCACCAGTGGCAATTGGGCAAATCAGCGGCTTTGGTTCACAAAGCTATCTGCTTGGACTACAGGCGTTGATTCACTATCTCAAAGAAAATTAAAAATTAAAAGTCTAAAACTTTATTATTTTTTAATTTTCCATTATATAAGGACACGGCTGTGCCGTGTCCTTATTTTTGCAGGCAAGATACCTGAGCTACAGATGAGATTTATCGCATCGGGTTGCCATTAGAAAATAACCGCTGAGAATCGCGATCGCCAGCAGCGTCATTTTGGGGATTGCGAACCAGCACCGTATAAACTTCCGTTGGGATCTCAATTCCAGCCTTGTGCAACGCCTCTTTAATTGCCTGATTAGCGCTAGAAGTAGTCTTCAGAAACTCTAACCGTCGGGAATTTACCCAAAAGCGTATTTCCATACCCACACTGCCAGCAGCTAGTTCTCGAACCAAGACTTCTGGCGGTGGGTTCGACTGCACCCCTTCAACTTGGACAACAGCATCGGTTATGACTTGCGTAGCCGTATTGATATCTGCCTTATAAGTAATGCCCACCGTTACCGAACTGCGCCGATACGAGTAAGCAGTGTTATTAGTAATACTCGCTTGAAAAACCTCTTGATTAGGAATATAAACCTTTCGCCCATCATAGGTATTCAGGGTTGTAGCCCTCAGTTGAATTTGGGTGATGGTTCCCTCAAATTCCTTAATCACTACCTGATCACCTAACCGGAAAGGTCTGCCTGCAAGTAAAATCATTCCAGAAATGTAATTACTAAAAATTTCTTTAAGACCAAAACCGATAGCAACGCTAGTGAGTCCCACCGCTCCTAGTAAAGCTCCAAAGTTGAGTCCCAAGACACCTAGAGCAACTACTGAGCCAATTACCCAAACACCACCGTATCCCACTCGTCCTAAGAGGATTTCAGCACTGCGATCGCCTTCAGTCTTTTGCGCCCATTTTAAGGTCACGTAACGCACTCCCTTGGCAAATCCCCAAGTAATGCCTATCACCACCAGCGTCCCTAAAATTGACGGCAACTTGCTTATCGTGTCGCGCAGCAAATCCCGCACAGTAATATATAGGCGCTGTCCGACATCAATGGCTAGAGACGGTTTCTCAAAAGCCCCATTCAATTGCCTCGCCCACCTCTCGGCAAGCACTTCTACAGGCAAACCGAAGTCGCGGGCATCCTGTTGAGTCACTGTCATCAAGACGCGGTTATTCACTTGTAAGGTGGCGATTTTCTTTGGATCGTCGGGCTTGACGGCGACTTGCCCCAAAGCTTCGGGTTGTGCCAGTACGCTAGCAATACGCCGATTGATAATTTGTGATCGCTCCTTAGCACTAAGTCCGGCCAAACTTCCGACTTGAAAAACTGGGTATCCTCTGACTATGACATCAGCAAAATAAAGTTCTTCCCCGTAAACCCTTACAGGTGTAGGTTTCGACGTAGGCATCTCTTGGGTTCCAGCTGGAGTTGCTGTAAACAAAACGCCAGTGATGACGATTAAAATCTGGAAGCGATGTATTTTATTGCGAGTGGAACGATGAAAAAAGTTTTTCATGTCAATTCCAAAGGAGAACCCACATGACAATACATTAAGTTGTTGGCATCTGACTTCTGACGCGAGACAGGTTTTACAGCGATCGCATCTAAGAATTGAGTAATTGATTGATAGCTAAGTGTAGCTCATGCAGTAAATACACACCTTTTGATAGATGGAAAAAGTCTGCTTTTAGCTATTAAAACATTATTTTTAATAAAGTGTAATAAGTTACAGGCATTAAGCAACTATGGCAGTTTAATTTAACTAGAAACATTCAAAGGTGAAAAATATGCTTACTGCCAATAAAGGATTTATTCCAGAAGATTTATTTAAAGCTCCAGAATATGAATTAGCTAAAAACCATAATAAAGAATTACCTGATGTTGAAAAAATCGCTACCAGAGCCAGATATTTAGATTCCTTGGCACCAATTAGCGCCATTCAAGTTTTTGAAGAAATACCTGGCATCAAAAAATCTACTATTTTACTTAATACAGAAACTTTCTTTGAGGTTTGGAATGTTATCCCAGATCGGGTATTACTTCCTGAAGATTTGGAGTTTCTTAAACAAGACGCTAATCGCGTTGAATCAATAGCTAAAAACCTGCTTTGGTTAGGTGAATCTTGGATAAGTTCACAAATTTTTGAGAAAAAGCTAAAAGTTGAAAATTGGGAAGATGTGCAAAAAATAGTGAATAGATACGAATATGAGTATGAGTTTATAGATATTGTTGAGGTTCCTTATAAAGTTAGTTTGAAACCCCATAAAAATAAATTTGGAGAAGTTAATAAATATTGGGGCGTGTATCCTACTTGTTGGAATATATCTCTAAATAGAACTCGCGGCTTTAATGGGTGTTACATCATAAATGACTACAATTCATCTTACAGCTTTAATATAGAGGTTTGGGCGGGAATCCCGTTTTTTAGGAACGTCAAAACTGGAGAAGTAGTAACGCTAGAAAATTTATAGAGAAAATGCAATCGCAGTTTCTCTAGTTAGATGGTTCCAGACTAAGAATCATCAGCTGACCCATCTGACTTTCTTGGATAGCGAGGACTGGGCGCTAGATGCCTTATTTGCGGGAAAGGCTGGAAAAAGATAAATCCAGCCGCCGCGTTCCATGAGTAAACGGCAAGCTTTAGGCTTTTATGGATTGGCTGCGTAGTCTACCATAGAAATCATGCGCTACTCACTTTTAAGTCGATTTCGCGCCACCTTATTGGGGGCTGCAATTGGGGAAAATTACGCCTATAAAGGCAAAAAACAGCCGCAGCATTCTTCTGGCTGGGGCAAAATCGCGGTTTTGGGTGCAGAAAGCTTAATTAAGCAATCTAGATTAGATTTAGAAGATTGGTATCGCCTCAAAAGGGAATTTTTGGAACCAGAGGCGATGAATCCCGTCTCTACAGAAGCAATTATTTCGACGTTAACTGTCGTGTTATTTTCCCACGAGTATAAAGCGAAACTGCGGCAAAACTTGCAACAAGTTGCCAGCGTTTTTTCAGACGAGCCAGAATTGCAGGATGCGGTGTTGGCGGTGGGATATGCGATCGCGCAATCTCTCAGAGAAAAATTGAATCCCGCCACATTAATTCCCAAAACCCTCGACTTTCTAGAAAATTCCCAGACACCTCTGGTGGAACAACTGGGTGCAGTTCAAATATTATTAGAGCAGGGTGCTGGCTTAGAGATGGCTGTAACCCAACTGTGTCGGGATGCTCAGCCAAATAGTACCCCAATTGCCTTAGCCTTTTACTGCTTCCTTAGTACCTTAGAAGATTTTCGACTGAGTGTCGCCCGTGCGGCTCGTAGCGGCTATCAAACCCAGATTACCTGCGGTTTAGTCGGTGCAATGTCTGGAGCGTATAACACTACAGGGGGCATTCCTGTGGGATGGCGGCTACCTTGTAAACAGCATTGGGGAATCACGTCAATAGCCCAATTGCTGCAACTATCCGACCGCCTCTTTGGCGTTTGGTCTGGTGTTTATGATCCTTCTACAGATGTAGAGACACAAAATTTTGCGTCTCTAAGTAGCGCTGTGGCAGCTCCGCGCGTAATTCAGCCACGTTAACTTTTTTTAGTCCCAAGAATAGATGCCAAGATTATAGTTGGTAAAAGGAAATCAAATCTGATAAGATTATTTCCCCACAGGGGGCTAGGCATTCCCATCGGAGTTCTGTAAGGTAGGAAGAAGCCAACAATCGGGTGCCGCCTAGAGGTAAAGATTGCTGTTAGATGCCTTGAACCCAAGCAAAGTTAGCTCCCTCTCACCACGCCTGTCGCCTGAAACGGCAGTCATAACCATACTATGAAGACGCTTCAGTCATTGACACATCAGCTTGATCAATGGCGGCGAACGAACCAGCCTATTCGCAATCTTTTTCCATCCCGCTCATCTCGTCGAGCAGCAGATGGATCGGCGCGAGGCTTGCGGCTAGGTATTGATTCTACACTTCGTAGGCGAGGAAACCGTCCCAAGTTCGTTTGGATGCTGGCAGTGGTGTCTCTCACGGGGACGATGGGACAACGCTTTTACAATGCTCCGAAGCTGGATGTCGGCAAGACAGCTCCTCAAACCATCCGCGCTCCCTATGATGCCAGCATTGAGGATTTCAAAACTACGGAAGAAAAACGCAAAGCTGCTCGCACAGGTGCTGTACCAATCTTGATGGTAAATCAAGATGTCACTCAACAAGTGTACGAGGATCTGGAGCGATCGCTTCGCACCGCGGACGACCTTCGACAAATCGCCGGGTTTTTTCCTTTAGTTCCGGCTAATGTATTGTCATATCCCACGCAGATTGCCCTCCGTAAATGTCCGGAATGGGAGTGGCGGGGTGTGCTGGCAGCAGTTAACACCGATATGGATGTTAACCAATCTCAGTTGGGGTCATTGCCTGATGCCGATAAGCAATTAAATGCTTCTACAGCACCAGCTGCGGTTGAACTCCGAGCCTACTATAAGACGGCTAGCCCGGAACAGTTTTCCATCCTGATTGATACAATTACCCAAGCACGCGATCGCTACGACAAGGCTTTAGCTGCGCTCTCAGAAACAGACAAAGCCAGAAGTCGCTACGATGTTTCCCTGCTTGACTTATCAAATGATGTCTGGCAAAAAACCCAAACGGGAATCCTGCAAGCTGCCGAACGCATTCTTACCCAAGGCATTCCTCCAGGCTTACCTGACAGTATCTTACAGGAGGCGCTGAAAGTCCATCTGCGTTCGTTGGTTCCCATCGAAGCTGAGCCTGTAGCCAACCAGTTGTTGCTTTGGGCGCTGCGACCTAACTTAACCGAAGATCAAGAACAAACGAAATTATTCGCAGAACAAGCAGCACAAGCTGTAAAACCGCAAATGGTGATGGTGCACAAAGGCGAGGCGATTGTCCGAGCTGGTGAAGTAATTTCTCAAGCAGATTTTGTGCTGTTAGATTATTTCAAATTGAGTCGCCGGGGCATCAGTTTGCCTGGTGTGCTGGGGTTTGGGATTCTCATCTCTGGTGCTGTTGGTACTTTCTGGCTGGTGGAACGCCGATTTCACCGGAAAATGCGGCAACGAGATCACCTGCTGGTGTTGCTGCTAACTTTGAGTACGCCAGTGCTGGTGAGTTTGGGTATTCGCTACACGAACTTGGCAGCTGTTGGTTTACTGGTGGGCAGCTTTTACGGTTCGGCCTTGGGCATCACGGTTGTGGGGCTGCTGAGTGCCGTATTACCAATTAGCCTGAAAATCGGCTGGGATTATTTGCTGGCTGGTATTGCGGGTGGGATAGTAGTAAGCCTGTTGGCTGGGAGAATGCGATCGCGCGAAGAATTGGCTTTTGTAGGTGTTGGCGTAGGATTAACTCAAAGCACTGTCTACCTAGTGGTAAATCTTATCTTCAGTGCAGCTGCTGGTTCAATTTGGTACACCGTCCTCCAAGAAGCTGCTTTATGCGGTCTTTCCGGTTTAGCTTGGAGTATTGTAGCCCTTGGTCTTAGTCCCTATCTTGAACACGTCTTTGACCTGGTTACACCGATTCGTCTGGCAGAACTTGCTAACCCCAACCGTCCCCTGCTGAAACGATTAGCTGCTGAAGCTCCCGGAACCTTTCAACATACCCTGTTCGTGGCTACGTTGGCAGAAGCGGCAGCCCGGAAACTCGGTTGTAACGTGGAACTCGTCAGAGCGGGTACACTCTACCACGATATCGGCAAAATGCACGACTCATTAGGATTTATTGAGAATCAGATGGGTGGGCCAAATAAGCACGATGAGATTAATGACCCCTGGAAAAGTGCAGCAATTATCAAAAAGCACGTTACCGAAGGTGAGGTGATGGCGCGGCGGTGTCGTTTACCAAAAGCGATTCGGGCGTTTATCCCGGAGCATCAGGGAACAATGCTGATTGCCTATTTTTATCACCAAGCGCAGCAAATCGCCGAAAAAGACCCCAGTAAAGTTGTGCGGGAGGAGGATTTCCGCTATGACGGCCCAATTCCCCAGTCGCGAGAAACTGGGGTGATGATGTTGGCGGATTCCTGCGAAGCGGCGTTGCGAAGTCTCAAAGAAGCCACACCGGAACAAGCGCTAGCGATGATTAACAAAATCCTCCGCGCCCGTTGGCAAGATAACCAGTTAGTAGATTCTGGGCTAACGCGAGAAGATTTAACCTGCATTGCCCAAGTCTTCGTGCAAGTCTGGCAACAGTACAATCACCAACGCATTGCTTATCCTAAATTAGTGGTTAATTCAGAGAAAAGTTGTCAGGCATCAGTTTGAAATAGCTAATAGCTAAGACTATTGGCTAATTGCTAGAAAAGGTTATTTACTATTAGCCATTAGTTGCTGACAGATAATGTTGTAATAATCCAATTACTAACTCTGGCTGCTCTAAATGCGGTAGAACTCCTGTTCCCGGAACTGGTTGAAACACGGAAATTGCTTGTTTATTTAGCCCAGCTAAACGCCGCCCCAGTCGAAGCTTAGTAAATTGCGCTTCCTCTCCCCAAAGAACGTAAGTGGGAACTGTCAGCTGTTGAATATATAGCGACAGGTCAAAATAAAGGTCGCCCCGCAAAAATGCTAATGCCCCATATTCTGCATTCGGCTGTTGCGCTGATGCCAAAAAAGCCTCTACCATATCTTGAGAAACTCGCTCTGGCTTGGCAAAGAGAAACCGTTCCAAAAAGTTCCTCACCGACACTTCATTCGTCGCCCCAAGCGTATAAATCAACTTATCTAATATGGGGGTGCCAATTACCTGAAGGGGTAGTCTGCGCCCCGCATCTTGCCCAAAGTCGGCAAACCCAGACGGACAAACCAAAAACAGTGTCTTAAATAAATCCGGGCGTTGAATAGCAAGGCGAATAGTAATAGCAGCGGTCAGAGAAGAAGCTACCACCTGTAGCGGCGCAAAGCCTTGCTCTCCCGTCGAGATAGAAATCTTTTCCAGAAACTCAGTTAGCGTCTTGAGATAGTCTGCAACTTGGTAATCTCGAACTGGATGAGCCGACTGACCCCAGCCTATCAAATCCGGAGCTAACACGCGGTAAGTGGTAGCAAAAGCTGGGTACACCTTCGACCACTCATAAGCAGACGATCCTCCACCAAAGCCATGCAGGAAGATTAACGGCGGCAAATCTGCACCTTGTCGGGATAAGGACCAAGGTTGGTCTAGTGCGCTGTAGTAAACCATTGATCCCAGCGAGGTTTCGATAACTTTTTGTTCAAAGCCGAGAGGTTGAAACTGAAGCATGGTTTGCAACGAATGATCTTACTGACATTTTGCCTCAGTAAGATAGCGATCGCTACCCCCGGAGTGCCAATTACCCTTTTCTGTAACTACTATCAAGTGCCGCGATGCAATTTTAAAATTAATATGGTGCTGAACCAAAAATGAAAAGAATTATATTTTATACTTAACTGGTAAAATTCAATAATTCTAGCGATTATTTAATAATTTAACTTGTGCGAACTGATAAAATATTTTATAGCCTATTTCAGGAATTTCCTAGCATCTTTTTTGAACTAATTGGCGATACAAGTGCAGATGCCGCTGCCTATCAGTTCACCTCGGTTGAACTCAAAGAAACAGCTTTTAGGATTGATGGGGTGTTCGTCTCAAATCTAGAAGCTCCTGTTCAACCAGTTTACTTTGTAGAAGTCCAGTTTCAACAAGATTCAACTTTTTACAGACGCTTCTTTGCAGAAATCTTCCTTTACCTGCGTCAAAATGAATCTGTTAACTTTTGGCGTGCCGTCGTTATCTATCCTACTCGAAGTATAGAGACAGACGACGAAGAACCGTATCGGTTGCTACTAGAGAGTACGCAAGTACAGCGCGTGTATTTGAATGAGTTGGGGGACGCAGCAGAAAGCTCTCTGGAAATTGCAGTTGTGCAGTTAATTGTGGAAAGCGAAGCTACAGCAATTAACCGAGGCAGAGAGTTGATTTTGCAAGCGCGTGAGGAACTTGCGGATGAAGCAACTAGGCGAAAAATTTTAGAATTAATAGAGACTATTTTGTTGTACAAATTTACCCGGCTAAGCCGCGAGGAGTTGGCGCAGATGTTGGAAATAGACGACGAATTCAGGCAGACAAGGATGTATCAATCCATCAAGCAGGAAGGCTTGGAAGAAGGCAAAATAGAGGGTAAGTTAGAATCCGTGCCTGGGTTGTTGGCATTGGGGTTGAGTGTGGAACAAATAGCAGGCGTATTAGGTTTGACTGTGGAGCAAGTACAGCAAGCATCCGATAATAAGTCTAGCTGATAGCGATCGCATCTATCACCTGCCAGTTCAAAGATCAGCATCGCCATAGGTTTGTCGCCAGCTTTGGGCTTGCTGAAATTTTACGCCTGCTTTTGCAGCTGCTTCTCGGTCTTCACTGCGATCGCCTACCATTAAAACTGAGACAGGCGAATATTTTTGGATAACCAAATTTAGCATTCCTGGGTTTGGTTTGCGAAAATTTCGGCTCTTCCGTACCTAATATGCTAATCTGCCTCCTGCGATGCCCAAAATTGTTACTTAGCAGGAGTTTTGGGCATTATTTTAAATTGTTTTTGGCGGTAGAGGCGCTAAGAAGCCCCAAAGGTTTCTATTCCAGGCTTTTCAGCCCTTTAAACTAATAGTTTGGCATACCAAGTAATGAAGAACCAAAATTTCCAGACTCGGGATGCTTGCTGTAATTAAGAACTTGGTTTTTCGTTACGCAGAAACACTTTTTACCATCAAAATCTGGAGAGAAATAAATTTCTTCGATTTCTGGCAATAATTCCAGCGTGTACTGCTGTTCTTTGATGCAACTTTGGAGGGATTTTTTGCCACTGGCGACACCAGCTTGATTTGTCACGCCGACAATTTTTCAACCAGTAGCGGCGAAATATGCGATCGCATTCTCAACACCTTCGATAATCTGTTGATCGCGCGGACGCTGGATAAACTTATTACCTGAGAGCGGTTGCCTCACAGTACCATCCATGTCCAATATTAATAGGTTTATATCTGCGGTTATTTCTCGATCTTCCTGCTCCATGCCTCAATCTTATCTGTTATCAAAAAGATATATGTGCATTTGAGAATAAAATGTCAAATCAAAACAATCGCTCTAAATGGGATTTTGGCAGATTTTTGCAAACCCTTGCCTATTTCGAGGTTATCCCTTTCCTCAGTTGTCTACAGCGGTTATTTCAAGGTCGTGCCAAGGATAATAAGGACAGACCTACTGGAGAAAAGCGCGTGGGAGTGATACTGGTAGCAGGGGCGACAGGCGGAGTCGGTAAGCGAGTAGTGCGACGACTGGTTGAGCGGGGTTATAGAGTGCGATCGCTTGTCAGAGATGCCCATAGAGCAAAGGAAATACTTGGCGACAATGTGGAACTGTTCGAGGGAGACATCACCATCCCAGAAACTCTCACTTCCGCAATGATGCAAAACGTAACAGCCATTGTCTGTTGTACGGGTGTCAAAGTGCAGCCAGTCGAAGGCGACACGCCAGATCGAGCTAAGTATTATCAAGGTATTAAATTTTATATGCCTGAAGTCGTGGACAAGCCCGAAATTGTAGACTATCAAGGCATTAAAAACCTAGTACAAGCCGTCTCTGAGCAATTTTCCTCCCATAATAAAGGAGGAGCTGACGAAAAACGGATATTTGATTTTACCAACCCATCGGATGACATCAAAAATACTTGGGGTGCAGTGGATGATGTTGTTATGGGTGGCGTGAGTCAGAGTGGTATCCAACTGGTTGAAAACACTGTACTATTTGCTGGAAACGTGTCAACCGAAAACTCCGGCGGCTTTGCTTCAATTCGCACGAAAAACTTCGAGTCACCGATTGATTTAGCTGGTTACGAAGGTATAGAATTGCGCGTCAGAGGCGACGGAAAACGATATAAATTCTTTCTCCGTACAGAAGCTAAATGGGATGGAGTTGCCTATAGCCATTCCTTCGATACCGTAGCAAATACTTGGATTAATGTTTGCGTACCTTTCGCGGACTTAATTCCTGTATTCCGTGCCAAAACTTTGACAGATGGAGAGCCAATCAATTCCAGTAAAATTTGCTCATTTCAATTCATGTTGAGCAAGTTTGAATACGATGGTGGGCTAAATCCCAAATTTTCTCCCGGTGGCTTTGCCTTACAAGTAGAATCCATCAAAGCTTACGGTGGTGAAACTTTACCTCAATTTATCATGATCAGTTCAGCAGGTGTAACTCGTCCTGGCCGCCCTGGAATTAATTTAGAAGAAGAACCGCCAGCGGTGAGAATGAACGAGCAACTCGGAGGAATTTTAACTTGGAAATTGCGCGGAGAAGATAGCGTTAGAGAAAGTGGAATCCCTTACACAATTATCAGACCTTGTGCGCTGACTGAAGAACCAGGAGGCAAACAATTAATTTTCGAGCAAGGCGACAACATCCGGGGGAAAGTGAGCCGAGAAGATATTGCCGATTTGTGCATACAAGCCTTAGAACAACCCAAAGCGTGTAACGTAACTTTTGAGGTGAAAGAGGGAGAAAATAGCGCTGACTCCCTAGACTGGCAAAATCTTTTTTCCCACTTGCAACCTGACAGGTAGGAGATTATGACAAAATCTTCACAGGACTACTTCCTTCTATAGTTTCCTGTCTTTACCCTGCCTTTTCAGCGTCTGCGATAGCTCGTTTTTCTTGTAATCTAAGCCTACCCACCCACAAAATCTCAACCCTCAAAAAGAAAACCCCAGGCTTATCGCCTGGGGCAAACATCAGGGTGCATCTACTAATCTTTGTTTCCATTAGCAAGGTAGTCTCCTCCGGAAAACTCCAGATTTATTTTTTGCCGATGGTTCACCGGATGCGGGAAATGGTTGCGCCTGCCGCTGAATATAGCGGTAGATCTTATCCTCTGCGTTTAAAGGGCTAGAATCAACCGCAGAGGATTAGGAGAGACTGGAATTATTCGTTTCTGTCTTGGAGTTGATTCCATATAAACCCAAAAATACTCCTTGCTTCTAAAAAGTCGTTAACCTTTAACGCCGCTGCCAGTATCTGTCGCCACAATGTAACGCTGCAAGAATAGAAAAACTAGCAGTACTGGCGCAATTGAAATAACACTCCCAGCGGCAATTAATCGCCAATCTAGAGAAAATGTCCCGGCAAGATTAGCAACACCCAAAGGAAGAGTGTAATATTCTGGCCTATCGAGGACAATCAAAGGCCAAAGAAAGTCACTCCAAGAACCAATAAAAACAAAAAGAGCCAAGCAGACCAATGCTGGACGAATTGCTGGAAGCATTACGTGCCACCACAAGCCTAACTCAGAACAGCCGTCCATCCGGGCAGCTTCTTCGAGTTCTTTGGGGACTCCTTGAAAAGCTTGGCGCAGTAGAAAAATTCCAAAGGCAGATGCAACGCTTGGCAAAATAACGCCCAAATAAGTGTTTCTTAAACCCAGTTGCACCGTCAAAATATACAGGGGAATCATCACTATCTGGAACGGAATCATGATAGTAGAGACAACTCCGGCAAAAATCATGTCGCGTCCCCGAAAATTTAGCCGCGCTAACGGGTAAGCGGCGAGGGAGCAAAACAGCAAATTTAAGCCCACTGTCAGGACTGCAATTAGGGTACTGTTAAACAAATACTGCCCAAAGGGATTTGTTTGCCAAACTTGCACAAAGTTCTGGAATGTCGGTTGGCTTGGCACCAACTGGGGTGGAAATTGAAAGATGTTTTCTGATGGGGATTTGAGGGATGTGCTGATGAGCCAGATCAGAGGGAAAAGCATAATCACCGCGATCGCTCCCAAGATCCCATACATCCACACAGTTCTTATTTTTGAGTTCTTAGCTTGGTTCTTCGGTTTTTTAGCCTGGTAATTATTCATCTACAATTACACTTTATATTTCCAATTAATGGTCATCTCTAAATTATCAACTATTGCGCTTTTACTGCCGAAAATTTGCTAATTATTTTTCTACAAATACTTGCAATTAACATTGTTATGTCATATTATGTGAATGTATTGGTCTAACCAAATGCTTGCTAAAGGTAGGTGGTTAGAGCGCAGAGGACAATGTCCTCTGCGCGGAAATCAGAAATTTGGAGATTTGATTCATCGCATTATCCTCAAACCCGTTTCTGTACAAACGCCATGCAAGGGTTTATCCCATTCATCAATAGGTAATTTGGGCGAAAAAGCAAATTCAAATGCAATCCCTATAGTCGGTTTGTCCGCCCACGGAGATGAACTTAGCAAGCGATCATAATAACCACCACCGTAACCTAAGCGATATCCGCGAACATCACAAGCCACAGAAGGTACAAGAATTAAATCAACTTCATCTGGTTGCAAAATGGGAGCATCTGGGCGCGGTTCAAGAATACCATAAGCTCCCTGGCTCGTCGATTCTCCAGGTGTGCAGATATGCCACATCAGGGAATCGCCAACACATCGGGGAAATCCCCATCTGCGATTATCTACAAATAAAGGGCTGAGGTCTGGTTCCTGTCGAAAGCTGAAGTAAGCGAGGACAGTTTTAGCCTGAGTAAATAGAGGCGAGGATTGCAGGTAAGTGCAGATGCGATCGCTATTTTCTCTCCATTTTCTCACAGGCATAAATTGCCGTATTTTGAGAAGCGATCTCCGTAATTCTACTTTATCTAGTTGATTATCAACTTTGTTCACAAGTTCTATGGATAGGTTGGTTGTGAGATTATACTAGCTTCCATCTTAGTGTCTCCCTATCCTAGGAGGCTTGCTGTGCGCTCGGTAAGAAGATTTTGGATACTGTCAACACAAAAACCCGTTTTGTTAAACAAAACGGGTTTTTCACACTCAAAATTTTTTCGACTTACTCTGCGTGTTGTCGATACCACTCAATGGTATTTTTTAGACCTTGCTTGAAGTCAACTTTGGCGGTGAAGCCAAATTCTCGGCTAGCCCGTTCGGTATCTAAACAGCGGCGCGGTTGACCATTGGGCTTATCTGTTTCCCAAACAATTTCACCCTCATAGCCCATTAGTTCGCAAATGAGTTCTACCAACTCCTTGATGGAAATTTCATAACCTGTTCCCAGGTTCACGGGTTCTGTACCATCGTAGTCCTGCGTACCCATGACGATACCCAAAGCAGCATCAGTTGAGTAGAGAAACTCGCGGGTAGGACTACCATCGCCCCATACAGGTAGATGCTTATCTCCTCTAATTTGGGCTTCGTGTACCTTGCGAATCAAAGCTGGGATAACATGGGAACTCTTGGGGTCAAAGTTATCTTCTGGGCCGTACAAGTTTACTGGCAACAGGTAAATACCATTAAAGCCGTACTGCTGTCGGTAAGATTGGAGTTGAACTAATAAAGCTTTCTTAGCAACGCCGTAGGGGGCGTTGGTTTCTTCCGGGTAGCCATTCCAAAGGTCATCTTCTTTGAATGGCACTGGTGTAAACTTGGGATAAGCGCAGATAGTGCCAACACAGGTGAACTTTTGGACACCAGCTTGATAGGCGGCATGAATCAGCTGAGCGCCCATCATCAAGTTGTCATAGAATAATTCAGCAGGTTTTACCAGATTCAAGCCAATGCCGCCGACGTGGGCTGCGAGGTGAATCACGACATCCTGGTGTTCGACAGCGCGTTGGCAAGCTTCAAGTGATCGCAAATCATAATCGCGCGATCGCGGTATCGTAATCTTCTCTAGGTCTGCCCCTGCTAACCTCAGCTGTTCCACCACCTGACGCCCCAAAAAACCAGCCCCACCCGTAACTAGAATCCGTTTATTGCTCAAATCTAAAGTAGCCATATTTCTTACCATCCTCCCCTAAATTTTTGGATATCTGCTAAAAATTATGAGTTATGAATAAACTCATAACTCATAACTCCTAGCTCCTAACTTTTAACTCTCTAGTCGTGCATACTACCGGCAGCCTGGCGAATCGTAGCCATATCCAGAGGGGAGTGGGAACCGTTACCGTTAGGTGAAGTTAAGCCTAAAGCTTGCATATCCCCTTCCACCATCAAATGAACTAATTGTTCAAAAGTAACAGAAGGTTTCCAGCCTAGTTTCTCTAGAGCCTTAGTCGGATCGCCGATGAGTAACTCCACTTCTGCTGGACGCAGGTAGCGTTCGTCAAACTCTACATAGTCATGCCAATCCAAATTGACGTAATTAAAAGCAACATCTAGGAATTGGCGAATTGAGTAAGTTTCTCCGGTTGCTACCACGTAATCATCCGGCTCCTCTTGCTGGAGCATCAGCCACATTGCTTTTACGTAGTCTTTAGCATAGCCCCAGTCCCGCTTGGAATCGAGATTACCCAGGTAGATTTTTTTCTGTTTTCCGGCAATGATGCGAGCGATCGCTCTGGTAATCTTTCGCGTTACAAACGTTTCGCCCCGGCGCGGACTCTCGTGGTTAAATAATATCCCGTTACAGGCAAATAAGCCGTAAGATTCCCGATAATTTACCGTTTGCCAGTGAGCATAAACCTTGGCACAAGCATAAGGACTGCGGGGGTAAAAGGGTGTCGTTTCCTTCTGAGGCACCTCCTGCACCTTACCAAACATCTCAGAAGAACCCGCCTGATAGAAACGTACCTCAATCCCGGTACGCTGCTGGTAGTCTCTAATTGCTTCCAACAAGCGCAGCGTCCCCATTCCCACCGCATCGACAGTATATTCCGGCGAGTCAAAGCTGACCCTTACGTGAGATTGAGCGCCCAAATTGTAAATTTCTACTGGCTTGACTTCCTCTAAAATCCGGCGCAGGGTGGTGCCATCAGTTAAGTCGCCATAGTGCAGAAACAACCGCACGCCCTCTTTGTGAGGGTCTTCGTACATATGGTCTATGCGGTCTGTGTTAAACGTAGAAGTCCGGCGGATGATACCGTGAACCTCATAACCTTGCTCAAGCAATAACTCACTTAAGTAGGAACCGTCTTGTCCAGTAATACCTGTGATTAGTGCGATCTTGCGTTGCGTCATACTTAATCTTCCCTATAGCCTCTGACCAAATAATTGTCTTGACAACAGCTCTAAATTCTCTTTTGATTTTCTCTCGCCATCTACGAGAGCTAACAGCACCCAATTTTGTGAAAAATCCCTCTATCAGTAGAGGAAATCCCTAAGTCACTACTTAAGTTAACTCAAAATTTCTCGGAGAACATCAGGAATATACGTAGAGTATGCCCAGAATCAAAATAAAACTTACGTATTTCGACGGTAGACTGAGAATTTTCCAGGTCTAGGGTGGAGAAGAGATCAGCACAGGGGAGAAAACTTTAGTTATAAGAATGCAACTTGGTATATAAAAAATGCCCACACTAAAATCTACAGCCCTTCTGCGGCAGGGAGAAAAGCTGTAGCGGTCAAAAGCAAGGACTACCAGCAAATTAATAAATTGCTGATAATCAGCTAACGCCATGTGCAACTAAGATAAGCCCCCTTTCTTGCCCGAAGATTTGGGGAAAGCGATCGCTTTCCCTACGCCCTGTCTTGCGGGCGCTTTTTAAGCTCTTTTGGGGAAGCAACACATGAGTTGGTCTGTTCTTTCGATCTCCCCTAGCCCCCCATAAATTGGGGGGGTATGAGCTGTAAAGTTGCACATCGGGTCAGCTATTTTTCAGTAGGCACCATTGTCTTTGGGGGATATGACAATGCCAATCGTTTTTATCACCACGCACAGATCCAGCCAGAAATTCCTGGCATTGACGTAATAGACATCTATCTGCACTCGGCGGGGATAGGGGATATCGTTGCGTCCAGAAACTTGCCACAATCCGGTAATTCCAGGGCGAATCATCAACACTTTATCAATTTGATTCCCGTATTTTGACAGTTCCTCTGGAACTAGAGGTCTTGGCCCGACAACGCTCATGTCCCCTGTGAGCACGTTCCAGAACTGGGGGAACTCATCCAGGCTAGTCACCCTTAGGAATTTACCAATCCAGGTGATCCGAGGGTCATCTTTGAGCTTGAAATTGTCCTCAAATTCCTCACGCAGATCCGGTGATGTTGCAATCATTTGCTCCAACAGCTCATCTGCATTCACCACCATCGTTCTGAATTTGATACACCTAAAAGGCTTATAGTCTTTCCCCACGCGTTCCTGAATATAAAAAATCGGACCTTGCGAGCTGAGGGCAATCAGCAAGGCCAACAGCAGGTAAACCGGAGAAAACAAAATCAAAACCGATAGCGAAAACACAACATCAAAACATCGTTTAACGGAATCTCGGTCTAGACGTTGTAGAGAGAGGTCGCGGTGTTTGCTCAAACCTCTTTGTCTACCTATCGGCGTCAGTGGGTGAAACCCTCGTTTCACCAGCGCCAATAACGTCTTGCCGGAGATAAGTTGGCTCTCGGCAGTCATCTTACTCCTTCACATCACACCACACAGTCCCGATCATAAAGCCACAAGACACCTGAAGACAGCGAATTGTGTTCTTAGAAGTGGAATTTAAGTCACCACTCACCAGTTATTAGTCATTAGTCCTTAGCAATAGAGTAACTAACTAAAGACTAATAACTGCGAACTAAGGATGATTGAAATTCCTGTAAACAGCGCTCCACAAAGGCTAGGTATAACGCCTGAAAGGCCGGAACAGCAAACTGGGCAGCGTTTAACCGAGCCTTCTGAGGATTAAACGACTTCTGGGAGGCCTCGAAAGTTTCTACTGCTTCTATCAAAGCCGCTTCTGTTTGGGAGGGGAAAAATAAGCCAGTTCCCTTGGTCGGGTGTTGCCGAATATCCAAGACAGTTTCTAGCGCCCCGCCAGCACCGTAGGCAATTATTGGAGTGCCGCAGGCTTGAGCTTCTACCAACGCTATGCCAAAATCTTCACAGGCTGCATACACAAACGCTTTTGCTTGCGCCATATACCTCTCAACAACGTCATCTGGCTGCGGCCCTAACACTTTTACATTTGGTTGCGCTAGCTGGCGCATCTTGTCAAGTTCGGGTCCAGTACCAATCACTACTAGCGGGTGTCCTAGTTGGTTAAACGATCGGATGATTAAAGATACTTGCTTGTAGCTCACCAGCCGGGAAACGGTAAGGTAAAAATCTTCTTTTTTCGGCTGAAAGGAAAATCGCTCGATATTGACTGGTGGATAAATTACTTCCGCAGGTCGGCGGTAGCAGCGCCAGATGCGACGAGCTGTGTGTTTGGAGTTGGCAATAAAGTAGTCAACTCGGTTGGCTGAAACTACGTCCCACTGACGCAGCTGGTGGAGCAGATACCGCGTCAGGATGCCAGGAACGCCGCCTCCCAGTCGGCTACTATTCAGGTAGTCAAAGGTCAAATCCCATGCGTAGCGCATGGGCGTGTGGCAGTAGCAGATGTGCATTTGTTGCGGACTGGTGAGGACTCCTTTAGCGACGGCGTGGGATGAGGATAGGATTACGTCATAATTGCGTAAGTCGAGTTGTTCAATGGCTAGGGGCAGCAAAGGAAGATATTTTTGTACGCCACTACTAGCCTGTGGAAAATGTTGCAGGAAGGTTGTACCTATGGGGCGCTTGAATAAATAACTTTCGGGATTGGTAGATTCAAAGTCAATTAGGGCGTAGAGGTCGGCATCTAGTGAAGAGAGGATTTCTCTGACAACGAGTTCCGATCCTCCGGTGGCTTTGGGGGTCAACCACTCATGGACGACGGCATATTTCATAAGTTTTTACTTTTGAATTTTGAATTTTGAATCTTAACTCAAAACTCATAACTCAAATTCACGGCTATGGCCATAAAAAATATTGACTTTATACTCATTTTGTACGACGAACAAGCGATCGCTACCTGAGTTAAAGCATCGCTCTTGATTTCGGCAGTATAAACCGATGCAATGACATAAGTGCCAATGTTAATACCTGGAATGGCGAAGAAAGACCAGAGGTGAGTCCACTCGTGCCACTACCAATCAGGGAAATGGGGTCAGGTGGTGCGGGAAGCTGAAGCGATTGCCAAAATTCCGCCCAGCAACACCTCTATAGTAGTTAAAACTTAAAGCTCGCGTTTTCCCGGAGGATATTCGTATTGCGGTTGGTCAACAGGTCTAGATGCGAGTTTGTGCCTATCCTTATCCAGATTACGGTACGCTCAAAGGGAAAGTGAGTGCGATCGCTCCCGATGCCACGGCTCCTCAAAGCAACGAAACTACTACATCTGGGGCCGTTTTGCCTTTTTACGAAGTGACCATTCAGCCTCTAAAAACAGAATTAAACAAAGGCGCTCGCCAATATACCGTCCAACCAGGGATGGACATTACAGCAGATATTATTTCTAGAGAAGAAACTGTACTTACATTTATCCTGAGAAAAGCAAGGTTAATCACAGATTTATAATGAATTTTTCATCAGCACGTCAATCTTTTTACCAGGAAATCAATCAGCCAGATGAGCAAATCAATCTGGCAAAAGCCGCCCTGGATATTGCACAGGAAGAGTATCCAGACCTCGATCTAGAGGAATATCTTAATGCTCTCGATACTATGGCAGCTGAGGTACAAGAACGCTTACCTGCCGAACGGTATCCGATGCGGACGATCCAAACTATCAACCGATATCTCTACGATGATTTGGGTTTTATCGGTAATACAGATGATTACTACGATCCGCGCAACAGCTTTTTAAATGATGTCATCGACCGACGCACAGGCATCCCACTTACCCTAGCGCTAGTTTATCTGGAGATTGCACGGCGGATAGATTTTCCGATGGTGGGTGTGGGAATGCCGGGACATTTCTTAATTCGCCCAGAATTTGAGGATGTAGGAATTTTCGTGGATGCTTTTAATCGCGGCGAGATTCTATTTGAGCAGGATTGCAAAGAGCGACTTGCCCAAATTTATCAGCAACCAGTGGAGCTACAAGGGAATTTTATCGCCCCAGTGAGTTCCCGGCGCTTTTTGACGCGGATGCTGACGAATCTGAAAATGATTTACATGAACCGCCAGGATTTGCCAAAAGCGCTTTCTACAGTCGAGCGAATTTTGCTGTTGTTTCCAGATGCACCAGTGGAATTGCGCGATCGCGGTCTTTTATACTATCAATTGGGGCGTTGGGCAGAGGCATCCCAGGATTTGAACATTTATTTGGCAATGCTTCCCAATGCTGAGGATGCGCCTTTGATTCGCCAGCTGCTGAAACATTTGGGCGGTGATGGCTAATAGCTATTAGCTAATTTAATTCTTAATTTCCTCTGCGACTCGTTTGAGGCGTTGCAGTTGAGCTTGCATATCTTTTTGAGTCCAGGTAGTAGCAAAGGTGTTAAAGCCAAAGCGTACTAAGGGGTTGGGAATTTCAAACTCAAAGCGATTTAGCAAGAGGGTTTTCTGGGAGACGGGTTGACATTCCCAGCGATCGCGTCCTTTAAAATATCCTTCAAATCCCCAGACTATCAGCCCCGGTTTCCGCTCCACAATTGTACAATTTAAGCCTAACCGCAACACCGGAATTTGAATAATAAAGCGACATTTACTTCCTAAATCCGTTCGCCACTCCCCCACTGGTTCGCAACGCAAAACTGGATTCAACCATCGGTGCATCAGGGCGTTGTCAGTAATGCACTGTTCAACCACAGTTGCACTAGCATTAATTTCGATAGATTGCTCGAATACTTGGGGATGTGCCATATTATACAGCTTACTCTTTGATGAGTATAGCGATCGCGCTTGAGTATACAGCGATTGCATAAAAGCGGAAAATTTGCCTATTTTTAAGCATTAATTATCTATAAAGATAGATTCATAACATCTGGTGGTAACTTATATCTATCTCATCCTGTGTTAAATGGTTCTTTACGAACCAAGCAGCAATCAGAGAATTTACCAGTGTATCGGGTAATTCTCAGCTATTCCTGCTAAACGTAGTAAATTATCGTACATTTGCCTGATCCGAGGTTAACCAAAGACACCATGAATGGAACTTGGCAAGGAATTACACAAACTCTTTGGCTCGATCTGCCAGTCAAGTTAAATGGATTGTTGGCACAGGTTACACCAGTACCTGTGGATGAACCAGCACCAGCCAGAGGGTTTTCGTTTGATAGTATTTTCGCCAATCTTGGCCTGAATCTGGGCAGTTCGCTAGTGGATCTGCTCAAGGCGATCCTGACGCTAGTGGTTGGCTTGATTGTAGCTTCGCTTGTGGCGGCGGCGGTAAGAGGACTGTTGAACCGCACCAACATCGATAATCGCATCGCCAGTTGGGTGACTGGTCGTCAAGGGGCTGAGGCACCACCAGTGGAGAAATGGGTCTCTAGTCTGGTGTTTTGGCTAATTATGCTCTTTGCCATAGTTGCCTTTTTACAGACCTTGAGGCTAACAGCGGTTGCAGGCCCCCTCAACACTTTGTTAGAGCAAGTGACCCAGTTCCTGCCCAAGTTAGTAAGTGCAGCGATTCTGGTGGGGGTAGCTTGGTTGCTGGCAACTCTGGCAAAGCTAGTAGTGACGCGAGGGCTGCGGGCGCTGCGAATAGATGAACGTTTGGGCGAGCAAGTGGGGGGAACGAGCAGGGCAAATCTGGGTGATCCCGCAGTGGAGACTCCCAGGACAAATCCGTATGCTCTCAGCGACACCCTCGCCAACGCCTTGTACTGGTTCATCTTCTTGCTGTTTCTGCCGCTGGTTCTGGATGCCCTACAGCTACAGCAGGCACTCGGCCCAGTTAACAATCTGCTAAATCAGATTCTGGGGGCAATACCAAATATCCTGACAGCTGTAATTATTGGTGCAGCGGGATGGTTGCTGGCTCAGGTGGTGCGGCGAATTGTGACAAATTTGTTGGCAGCAGCTGGGGCAGACAGGTTGGGTGCTAGGTTTGGGATTTCGCGGGCTACTGGTGGGCAGTCGCTTTCCTGGCTAATTGGGACAGTTGTCTTCGTTTTAATTTTGATTCCGACAGCGATCGCAGCCCTAAATGCTTTGGGAATTGCGGCGATTTCAGTTCCAGCGATCGCGATGTTGACGCAGATTCTCAACGCGATCCCGTTAATTTTTACCGCTGGGTTGATTTTAGCGATCGCTTACGTAATTGGACACTTTGTCTCCGAGTTAGTTACCAATATCCTCACCAGTATTGGTTTCAACAACATTTTCTACTGGCTGGGAATACAACCAAGACCCTCAACCCGTAGATCAACCGGGGTTCTGCCTCCCGCAGTTGAGGGACAAACGCCTCCAACTGGACAAGCAACTGTACTTCAGCAACCAACAACGACTACTACCACCCGCACACCGTCGGAAATCGTCGGTATTGTGGCGCTGGTTGGGATCATGCTGTTTGCTACTCTTGCTGCTGTCCAGGTCTTGAATATTCCGGCGCTGACAGCACTGGTGGGTGGCATTATCGTAATTTTGGGGCGCATTCTGGCTGGTTTGGTGGTATTTGCCATTGGTTTGTATTTGGCAAATCTAGCCTTTAACCTAATTAACAGTTCCGGCAATCCCCAAGCACGGATACTGGCACAGGCTGCTCGGATTGCGATTATCGCTCTTGTTTCAGCGATGGCGCTGCAACAGATGGGAATTGCCAGCGATATTGTCAATTTAGCTTTTGGTTTGTTGCTAGGAGCTATTGCTGTAGCGATCGCGCTTGCCTTTGGTCTAGGCGGTCGCGAGATTGCTGCTGGGCAAGTTCGAGAATGGTTGGGCGCGTTTAAAGATAAACAACCGCCCAGGTAGATTCTAACTACACTTAGAGACGCGATATATCGCGTCTCTATAATGCACTATTCAAAATAATATATTGACTTAGAATATAAATAATACATCTCTCTAAAACAGCTCTATGTTAAAAACATTTGTTATCACAACATCTTTAGCTTTTACTTTAATTTTATTGACAAATAAAGCAACTTTTAGTAATCCACAGCCTCAAAAAACTCCATCCTCAAATCTAATTAAGCATGATGTTAATGAGCCAGTGTGCTACCTAAGAACTTCCGATGGTAGAACTCTGGATCTTAGTAGCTTATGTGGGACAAGACTTGAAAATATACCTATTCGTAAATATCCCACCCCGTACAACACTACAGCCATCAAAAAATTTGACGATGACCTTTATGGCAAAGGAAATTAAAAGGAAAAACAAAAGCAGAGCTGGCAACTCGCTAGTTATATCGAATGGCAGCATCCCATTTTTGCCAATATAAGCCCACAGGCTATAGCAGTCCTAAATGATTCGTGAAGGCGAGATACCCGACTTCTTACAGAAGTCGGGTATCTGAAGGGCTGGCATATTACAAATCAAATAAAATCGCTATAGAAGCTTGGAGCTAGAAGAACGAAGCCTGCTTTCGCAAACGCTTTATGTTAGCGTTTACGAAGGCAGGCTTTGTTCGCTTAGCCTCGACTTTAGCCCTCGGACATTTTTAGTTCATATCCAATCGTGTTGATTACTCATAATAAAAGAACTCCTCCCCGCAAGCCAACCGGGAAGCTGTAGCCGCAAGGATTGGTGAGGTAGGGTTCCGGGAAATAGCGGGTAATCAACCAGATTTGATATTACTGATTAATTGCTGTCTCTTCCCTATCAACATTTGCTGGGTTAGTAGAGAGTTGAGCTGCTGTTTGATAGTCTTGATTTGCACCGTTGCTATCTCCTAGCTTGGCACGGAGATCGCCCCGATAAGTGTAGGCGCTGGCATAATTAGGATTCCACCGAATTGCTTGAGTAAAGTCCTCAACCGCTCCTTGATGGTCGCCAAGTTTGTAGCGGATTTTCCCGCGATTAAAGTAGCCAATCCATTCTTCAGGATAAACTTGAATTGCTTGAGTAAAGTCCTCAATGGCTCCCTGAAGATCGCCTAGATGAGCGCGAACTTCTCCGCGACTATTGTAGAGGTGAGTAAAGGTCGGATTTAACCGAATTGCCTGGTTAAAGTCCTCAATCGCTGCCTGATGGTCGTGTATTTGATTGCGACTATGAGCGCGATTGATATATGCCGTTTCATGAGTAGGATCTAACCGAATCGCCTCGGTAAAGTCTGCGATCGCGCCTTGATAGTCCTTTCCTTGAACCTTCTCCAGACCCCGATTATAAAATTTCTCAGCATCGATCTCGGTTGCCGATTTTTCAGGTAGCGGCAATTTAGTTTTTGGTGATGACGAATGGTCGTGCGATCCCCCAGGTGATGACGAATGGTCGTGCGATCCCCCAGGCATTGCATAACTAGGAGGAACTAGCCCTCCCAATGCAGTAGCTATAACTATGGTAGCGATCGCTTTTTCAAAAAAGTGCATTGCTTCTATTTTGAGTTCTTTGATTGGTTTATTCAGGTATTGAATGCTACAGCGCCGGTGCTGGGAGATTCTTCGCTGGTGCTGTAGTAATGGGGTCTGGTCCACCTTTACCTACTTGAAACTGACCCATCATGTCGTGGTCTTCGTGAACCGAATTATGGCAGTGAGTCATATACTTACCCGTGTGGGGGCCAAACTTCCCAATCACACGTACTGACTCGTTTTCGCCAACATAAAAGACATCCTTCCAGCCTTTCTCATAGGCAAAAGGCGGCTTACCGTTACGGTCAAGAATTTGGGCATCAATAAGATGAAGGTGTATAGGATGAAACCAGCCCCCACTGTTGTTGTATAGACGCCAAATTTCGACATCGCCTACTTGTGGATTAGCATCGTCTCGGTTTCTATCCCACGTCTTGCCATTGATTACCCACAGCCCATTAGTACGCTCATATCTAAATTCGCGAGTTCGCACAGCTGAGGATGCGGAGATGGGCTGTACATATCGCAGCGTGCTGGGGATAGAGCTATCATCAGTTTCTCGACGCACGACATCAAAACGCATGATTTGCTCGGTTCCATCGTAGTCGTCGTTATTGGGGAGTCCGAGATTTTGCAGAACTACTTTGGTTCCTACAGGGTATTTAGAAAAGTCGATAATAACTTCATAGCGTTCTGCATTGCCAAGCCGCATATTTTTAACCCTAGCAGGCGCACTCATCAGCCCAGCATCAGTGCCAATTACAACCAAATCATCGCCCGTGCTTAGTGCCAGTTTGTAAGAACGTGAAATCGACCCATTTAAAATTCGGAAGCGATACTTGCGGTTTGCCACCTCCATGCGCGGCCAAGGCACACCATTAACTACGATAATGTCGCCCATTTGACTGTCCTCGCCTTGGTCGTCAAATATCAACCTGCCATCACTCCCAAACTGCTTATCCTGAATGATTAGCGGCACATCGTAGTCGCCCTTAGGTAGAGGCAAACCAAGTTCAAGGTCATCTTGAACTATATACAGTCCCGCCAACCCCATGTATACGTTCCGAGCAGTTTCATGAACTGCGTGATCGTGATACCAAAGTGTAGCGGCGCGGTTATTAGGATAGATATAGTCCTTATATTGTCCTGGATAAGTCAAATCCTCAGCATAGCCATCGTACTGCGGTAGGGATGCCATCCCGTGTAAATGTACCGAGGTTTCCGTACCGACATCATTGATAACGCGGACAACAGATTGCCGATCTTTGCGTTGTTTGATCGTCGGGCCAGGACTTATACCGTTATAACCCCAGACCTGGGTTGATTTCCCAGGTAAAATTCCTGCCTGTCCCTTTCGCATTGTGATTTGGTAGTAATCTGTAGTCGAGTCACTGCGTACAGGATTAAGAACCGGAGGAACGCGGAAGGGAAGCGAAAAAGGCGTTACCCTCGGACTACCGGCATCTCCCGCGAAGCTACGACCTTGGAGTCCTATGGGCAGTAAGAGGGAGCCTCCTGCTAGCGCTCCCAGTTTTAACATCTCTCGTCTACTGATTCTTTTCATCATGTTCTTTTGGTAGTGTTCTCCTGACCGAAGCAAACCTGGTAAATATACTGAACTATAGAGGTGAGTAAAGCTACCTATATTAGCTAAGTTATGCTAGCATTTGCTTGGCAAACCTAGTAATCTCACGGAAACGCAAATCTCTTCTTCGTGGAACTTACTAAGTAATTTCACAGTCTTATTCCAGCTTTGCAGTCGGATGTTAAAGAACAGGTATAAGTAAAGGTACGAGAGGCTGTAAAAGTTATGTAAACTTATGTAAAAGTTATGTAAACTCATCTAACGGCGTATAAATACGGGTTTATGGGATGACGGGAAGAGTAGGGCGATCGCTTCAGGCATCGACCCAAGGTCTTGAAAAAGCAAAAAAAGCTTTAATTCGCGATTCCTTATCGCAGAATGCTTTAGCAAAAGAGTTACTAATAACTCGTCAGACGGTTAGCAAATTCTTTAGAGGTGAGCGAGTTGATCGGCAGTATTTTGTGCAGATTTGCGAAAAGCTAGGGCTAGAGTGGGAAGACATAGTGGCTCAGCCAAGCGTCGCCCTTGAACCTCAGACAGATAAGCTTGAGCAAAATGCTTCTCCTATTGACCTTATAGTGCAGGAATTGCGCCAGAAGGCAAGCGCCCACATTCAACAAAAATGTGGGACGATGCGAGTCTTAGATATGTCCCAACCGATTAATTTGAATAACATTTACACTAGCGTCAACGTATTAGAGAAAATCTCTGGGCGTAGACGGCTAGAAATTGCTAATCTAATAAAAATTTGTGTTCCAGAAGACTTTGATCGCCCAGGCTTTGGCAAGGTTTGCGAAAAAGGAGTTTCAGGGATAAAAGCTGTCGAAAAATATTCAAAACTGCTGGTTCTGGGAAAACCCGGAGCCGGAAAAACCACCTTTTTGAAGCACTTAGCAATTCAGTGCAACTTAGGGATAATTCAAGCTGATAAAATCCCAGTCTTTATAAACTTAAAAAACTTTGCCGAAGCGGCAAATAAACCTAATTTATTGGAGGGCATAACTCAGCAAGTTTCCGGGTTTTTAATTAATGGACAGGAACTAATTGAAAAATTATTAATTCAAGGTAGATTTTTTGTTTTACTCGATGGACTGGATGAAGTTAGAGAAAAGGACAATACCAGGATTTTTAAAGAAATTTGTTATTTGTCCGAACATTTCTATGCAAACAGTTTTGTTATCACCTGTAGACTGGCGGCGAAAGAATATACATTTGAACAGTTTACAGAGGTAGAAATTGCTGATTTTGACGATCAACAAATTTTCACATTCGCTAAACATTGGTTTCAGTATAAATCTCCATCAAAAGCTGAATTATTTATCCAAAACATCAAAGCAAACCAGGCAATTAAAGAACTAGCTACAAATCCATTGCTTTTAACAATGCTATGCTTAGTTTTTGAAGAATTAGACAAATTTCCCTCAAATCACTTAGAAGTATACAAAGAAGGAGTAGATGTTCTGCTGAAACACTGGGATGCTAAGCGAAATATTGAACGAGATCAAGTATACAAAAATTTATCATTACAGTCCAAGGAAGATTTACTAAGTAAAATCGCCGTAATTACTTTTAAACGTGGAGAATACTTTTTTAAACTAAAAGAAATAAAGCAGCCCATTACGGATTACATTCGGAATTTACCCGGAGCTAATACTGATTTTGAAGCATTACAACTCGACAGCGAAGCAGTTTTGAGATCTATTGAAGCGCAACACGGGCTACTGGTAGAGCGTGCTAAAGGAATTTACTCTTTTTCTCACCTAACATTTCACGAATATTTTACTGCTAGAGCGATCGTTGATAATTTGGAGAAAATACATTCGGAAAATACTTGGGAGTTTTTAGGAGAAAAAATAACTCATAAAAGTTGGCGGGAAGTTTTTTTGCTAACAGTTGGTATGTTGTCAAGTGCAGACAAGCTATTGCTGTTCATTAAACAAAATATTGATGCACTCATCGCTCAAGATCAGGATTTGCAAAAATTCCTAACTTGGGTAAACAAAAAGTCTTGTGCAGTCTCTTCAAACTTCAAACCAGTAATTGTTCGAGCATTTTATCTTGACCTTGACCTTGCCCGCGCTCATGGCGTTATTTGTGGTAGTCTTGACCTTGCCCGTGGCTTCGACAAGACCCTGACTCGCGCCCTTAGTCCTGACCTTACCCTTGACCTTGCTCTTGACCGCCTTCTGGCTCTTGATTTTACCCTTAACCTTGCTCTTGATCCTGCCCGCGTTCATGCTGATGTGTTTAAGCGTGCGATTAATCATGCTAGTGCTATTGATTTTGGACTTGAAGGAAACAAAGATTCTGATAAAGTAGTTTCGCCAACATCATTAAGTGAATCGCTAGAGCAACTAAACAAGCAATTACCTCACTTTGATAAAGATAGAGAACAATTTAGAGCTTGGTGGAAAGATAACGGTGGGTCTTGGATTGAGAAATTAAGAGCTGTGATAGTTTATTATCGCGATATAGGACATCATTGGCAGTTTAGTAATCAGCAAAAAGAAATGCTGAAGAAATACTATGAGGCTAATCAGTTGCTGGTGCATTGCCTAAATAGTGATTGTTATGTAAGTCAGAAAGCGCGGCAGGAAATTGAAGAGACAATGTTGCTGCCGATTGTAGAAATTGAGCAATATAAAATTTCTTTTTTGGAGCAACGACTTCAGTCAAGATTAGTATAAACATGATGATACGGCATTCATTGGGTAAACAAATGATTGTTCAGGGGAAATGCAGCATACTTAAAGTAGAATAATTTATGATAAAAAAATTAGACAATATAGCTTATTTTTTAAGATAAAAAATATATATTATTACAGACATATTGGATTTTTAGTTGCCAGTCTTAATAATGCTCAAGTGGCGGGATAAAAAATGTCACAGAGTTGTATTTAATAGCAATTATTTTGAGTATGTTGTAAAAGATTAGATATATTATATAGATAGAGAAAAATCTCGATTTGAAAACAGCGAGGAGCATTACTGGGCTCGGGTTACTATCTGAAATTATGACAGTTGAGGAAAATGAAAAAAAGAATAAAAAACCTGGCGTTTTTTGCGATCGCGTTTCCAGCCGGACTTAACCGACTCGGATCGAGGTTGTCAAAGAGAATTAAAAAAAGCATGGTAATGGTAGCGATCGCTGCCATTATCGTCTTAGCTGGACATACCGTAGCGGCGCAGGTATCGCCATCTGAACAGTCGCAGTCGCCAGCTTCGCTCAAAAGTGTACCGATCCCACAGCCGGACAATCTGGGACAATTTGTTAAGGATAAAACAGCTGCGATCGCACTCGGAAAAACCCTTTTTTGGGATATGCAGGTAGGAAGCGATGGCCTCCAGTCCTGTGCTAGTTGCCACTTCCATGCGGGAGCTGACAACAGAGCAAAAAATCAACTTCACCCAGGGCCATCGACAAATTTCACTTCAGGAACAGGGCCTAATTACACCCTGAAGCCGGAAAATTACCCATTCCACAAGCTGCAAAACCCAAATGATCGTTCCTCGACCGTTCTAGCCGACAATAACGATATTACTGGTTCTCAGGGTGTCGATCTTACCAAATTCAACGACATCATTCCCGGTAGTGCGGTAGACAATGTAACCGTGCAGCCAGATCCAGTTTTCAATGTCAACGGCATCAACGTCCGTCAGGTAACAGGTCGCAACACACCCAGTACAATTAATGCGGTGTTCAACTTCCGCAACTTCTGGGATGGAAGGGCGCAGAATGACTTTAACGGCGTCAATCCCTTCGGGTCGAGAGACAAAAATGCCTTTCTTTATAAAGTAGCCACAAAACAGTCTTCGCTACAGCAAGTGAAAGTCAGCCTTAAGAATTCCTCTCTAGCATCGCAGGCGGTAGGCCCGCCACTCAGCGATGTTGAGGAATCTGGTACTGGTCGTGTTTTCCCTGATGTCGGTCAGAAGTTTAATAGAGTCAAGACCAAGAAGCTTCCTAGAGAGACTGGTAAAAAGCTAAAATTCTTACCTCCCCTGGCAAAGCAACTTGTGCATCCTGAAGACAGCGTTCTCGGTAAATATAGCAACTGGCCGAAACCAGGTCTGAAGCAGAAGACCTACGAAACTATGGTTAAAGAAGCCTTTAAGCCAGAGTGGTGGGACTCTCAGCAGATTATCAAAGTTGGTACTGACGGTAGCCGGATCTTCAAACAACCGCAGGGAGCTTTAGCTACCGACGAGTTCACGTTGATGGATTACAACTTCTCGCTGTTTATGGGACTTTCCATTCAGCTGTATGAGTCAACTCTAGTTTCCGATAATACGCCTTTCGACCAATACATGGAAGGAAATAGCAATGCTTTAACTTCCCAGCAGAAACTAGGGAAACAGCTGTTTGAGGGTAAAGCTAAGTGCGTTAATTGTCACGGTGGAGCCGAATTCACCAACGCTTCTGTAAGAAACGTGCGAAACGAACGACTCGAACGTATGGTGATGGGCGATAACGGTGTTGCTGTTTATGACAACGGCTTTTACAACATTGGTGTTAGACCTACCCAGGAAGATTTAGGCGTGGGCGGTAAAGATCCGTTTGGCAATCCGCTTTCAGAATCGCGACTGGCGCAGAATGGAAAGTTCAACGATCCCAATCTGAGTCCGCCTATTAGTGCGACTGAAAGAGTGGCTGTCGATGGAGCTTTTAAAACACCAGGACTGCGGAATGTAGCACTTACTGCTCCTTACCTCCATAATGGTGGGCAACTGACTCTGCGGCAGGTAGTGGATTTTTACAATCGGGGTGGAGATTTCCACGAAACTAATATCCAAAACTTAGACCCAGACATCGAGAACTTGGGGCTGAGCGAATCGGAAAAAGATGCGCTAGTGGCTTTCATGAACGGTCTAACTGATGCGAGAGTTCGCAATCAGAGCGCACCTTTTGACCATCCACAGTTGTTTATTCCTAACGGTCATCCGGGGGATCAAAACTCTGTTACTAATGAGGGTTCTGGGAAAGCAACGACTGCTTTGTTGGAACTCCCAGCTGTTGGGCGTAATGGTGGTAGTCCTCTAGCAAGTTTTCTGGAAAATTCTGCTCCCGCTGCTGCCCAAAGTCCGACTCCCGTTCAACCAACTTCTAATCCGCTTGAGGGGAGTATAACTCAGCAGGACTGTCCTCCTGGCTCTACTCTGCAATTTGTAGCTGGAGGGTATGTTTGCATGAGTAATTAAACTATCTGTGAGGATTCCTGTTAAAGGTGCAGGGGTTAAGGTAGTAGATGCCCAGTTTCGTTGAGAAACTGGGTTTTGTGTTTAATAATGTGATATAGCCTTTTCCTGTCTAGTGAGGTACGCTCAAAGCATAGAGCATGAGTATTTTCTTGATTAGAGATGAAACCCTACTCCCTTGACCTGCGGCAAAAAATTGTTGACACCTA
>NZ_JAMPKJ010000030.1 GCF_039962115.1 Funiculus sociatus GB2-C1
TTTGGGAGCATAGTCGCTTAGGGACAACTGCCGCCCAGCGGGCTGGGGTGGCGGATACTTCTTGGAGTTGGCATAATTTTGCCGTTTATCCCACACTTTGTTAATGCACAATCGAGGATAATTACTTCTGTCCCCGGTTTCACACCCGCCGCCAGGCTTTCTTTATCCGCAACTGTGGCATCGATGAAAACAATCTCTTTATTTGCGGCACTGGAAGTAACTTCGGTCATAGAATTGCTGTATTGATTGAGGTTGGCGTTCTGGTCGAGGTCTTGCACGGTTAGGATTCCTTATAGTTAGTAAAAGCCATCAGAATTCCGGCGCGAATCGCAACACATCGCGCTGCCAAGTAACTTGGCTTTCGTATTGACAAAAATTAATAATTTTAGTGAATCACGCGCCACCAGTTGGTTAGGAATCTGACACAGATGGCGTTGTTTGGATGGCAAGGTAAGCGAGGGCGGTTATTAAGGTATTATTTTTTACCCGCTTACAACGGTAATTACGCTCAGGCAGCGGTGTCTGCAATCGCGTAGAACTGTGAAGTCGGTAGTTTTTCAGCCAGCCTCCCTCTAAAGTTTGTTTTCCTCTTACTAAGTTAATCTATCTTTAGAGGGATGACTTAAGCCAAATGGCGTAGTAAAAGAAAACTTAATCAAAGTTTTACAGTAGCTTTAAAGTTAATAGCTCGCTACTATCTACATCGCCGCAGAGATCGCCCCTCAATTCCAACGCCGATATAGGTGACAATCAAGGATTTTTTGGGATTCCAGCTTCTGCGATCGCAGATTATTGACAATAGGGCTAAGAACGCGAAGATTCATTCTGGAAATCTTCTGCTAATCACTCTTAGCTGACAATAGTTATGAGATAAGATACTTGCGATCGCTCGTGACAAGGGTAACAATGCCCACTCTACTTGAATCGCTGTCATCAGTTTTTTATCCTTGTGTAGACTAGGATCGAGATAGTTGCGATCGCACTCTCAGATTCCATAAGGTAAACAGACCATGACACAAACACTGGCACTAACTCCGGAAAACGTCGAACAAGTTTTAGATGAACTGCGCCCCTACTTAATTTCTGACGGCGGTAACGTGGAACTGGTAGACATCGACGGGCCAGTTGTTAAACTGCGGCTTCAGGGAGCTTGCGGCTCTTGCCCCAGCTCTACCATGACCCTGAGAATGGGTATTGAACGCCGCTTGCGCGAATTTATCCCAGAAATTGCCGAAGTTGAGCAAATCATGTAAAAGGTGATAGGTAATAGGTAATAGGTAATTGGCAAAAAAACTCCCATTACCTATTACTCATTACCCATTACCTATATCTATGCCTCATCCCCTATACATCGCTTTCATCTGGCATCAGCATCAGCCGTTATACAAAAGTCGCACAGTTCAACAGTATCGTTTGCCTTGGGTGCGTCTGCATGGGACGAAAGATTATCTGGATTTAGTGCTGCTCTTGGAACGTTATCCCAAGCTGCATCAAACTGTGAATCTCGTTCCCTCATTGATTTTGCAGATAGAAGATTATGTTGCAGGGACTGCAATAGATCCTTACTTGGCAGCATCTTTGACACCAGAGGAAGAACTGAGCGAAGAACAAAAAAGATTTATTATTGAACATTTTTTTGATGCCAATCACCACACTCTGATTGATCCTCATCCCCGCTACGGAGAGCTTTACCATCAGCGTCAGGAAAAGGGGCAAAATTGGTGTTGGGAAAATTGGAATTTGTCAGATTACAGCGATTTGCTGGCTTGGCATAATTTGGCGTGGATTGATCCCCTATTTTGGGATGATCCAGACATTGAAGGTTGGTTGAAGCAGGGGAGAAATTTTAGTTTAGGCGATCGCCAGCGCATTTACTCCAAACAGCGCGAAATCTTGAGCCGCATCATCCCTCAACACAAAAAGATGCAGGAATCTGGGCAACTGGAAGTAACAACCACGCCCTACACTCACCCGATTTTACCCTTACTGAGCGATACCAACTCCGGACGGGTGGCGGTGCCTAATATGACCTTGCCCCAGCAGCGGTTTCAGTGGGCGGAAGATATTCCCAGGCATTTACAAAAATCCTGGGATATGTATATAGACAGATTTGGACAGGAACCTCGCGGTTTATGGCCTTCAGAACAGTCGGTCAGTCCGGATATTTTGCCCTACATTGCCAAGCAGGGGTTTAATTGGATATGTTCCGATGAAGCGGTACTCGGTTGGTCGCTGAAACAATTTTTCCATCGCGACGGTGCGGGGAACGTGTATGAACCGGAGTTACTGTATCAACCTTATCGCCTGCAAACTGAGTCCGGCGATTTGTCGATCGTGTTTCGGGATCACAGATTATCAGATTTGATCGGCTTCACCTACGGGGCGATGGAACCGCGCCGCGCTGCTGCGGACTTGGTGGGACATTTGGAAGCGATCGCCCGAAGTCTCAAACACCGTCAGCCTGGAGGCGGTACAGCCCTGGAACAGCCAAGGCTCGTCACCATTGCCCTTGACGGCGAAAATTGCTGGGAACACTACTACCTAGACGGCAAACCCTTCCTAGAAGCTCTTTATCAAACCCTCTCCCAGCACGAAGAACTGAAACTGGTAACAGTTTCCGAATACCTAGACCAGTTCCCCGCGACAGAAACCATCCCCGTCCAACAGCTGCACAGTGGCTCTTGGGTAGATGGTAGCTTCACCACCTGGATAGGCGACCCAGCCAAAAATCGCGCCTGGGATTTGCTAGAGGCGGCACGAGAAGTCTTAGCTAAGCATCCAGAAGCAACCGAGGAAAACAATCCCGAAGTTTGGGAAGCACTATATGCCGCAGAAGGTTCCGACTGGTTCTGGTGGTTTGGCGAAGGTCATTCCTCCAACCAAGATGCCATGTTCGACCAGTTGTTCCGCGAACATTTGTGTGCAATCTACCAAGCTTTGAATGAGCCAGTACCGCCTAACGTGCGCCAACCTGTGGAAGTCCACGAAGCGCAAGGCGACCATCGACCACAAGGGTTTATTCATCCGATTATCAATGGACTCGCTGACGAACAAGACTGGGATCGCGCAGGTCGCATCGAAGTCGGCGGATCGCGGGGTACGATGCACAAGAGTAGCGCGGTTCAGCGTCTCTGGTATGGGGTAGATCACCTCAACTTCTATTTACGGTTGGATTTCCAAGCAGGTCTTCAACCGGGTAAAGGTTTTCCCCCGAAGTTACATTTGCTGTGGTACTACCACAACCGGACAATGCACAACAGTCCGATTCCTCTAGCGAATATGCCGGATGAAGCGCCTTTAAACTATCTGTTCCACCATCATTTAGGAATTAACTTGCTGACTCAATCAATTGAGTTTCAGGAAGCTGGGGAAAATCATCAGTGGCATCCTCGTTTTAGCCGCGCTCAAGTGGCTTTTGATAAGTGCTTAGAGGTGGCAGTTCCTTGGGCAGATTTGCAAATAGAACCAGATTATCCGCTGCGGCTGATAATGGTTCTGGCTGATGGGGAACAGTTCTCTAGTTATTTGCCGGAAAATGCTTTGATTCCAATTGAGGCTCCGTAAGGAAAAAGGTAAAAACGCCTGACGATTAAAGTCGCCGCTAAACAAACTAAGCCTGCTCTAGGCTTAGTTTGTTTAACTCCAGGTAGAACCTAAGGAAGTGTTACAAATATTTTTTTTGAAAGCTAAATAGTTAAGCCAACTTCATACCTGTTAATCAATAAGTCCGGGCAATAGTTACTTTGTACAAACAGAATTTATTGATATTTATAATCTTACATTAAATCGTGTATTAGAACGCCAATTGTTATCAACAACAGCATTCAAACACTTTATGTGATTACATTTGAAGCTTACAGAGAACCAGAATACTTCGTCTGAGTTAAAGGCATACTGGTTTTCTGTAAGGCAATTAGCGATCGCGTCCCTTTAAACTCAATCTGATTAGACAATCGACACGCTACATTTAAACGCTACTCTTTTTTAGCCCTGTCCAGGAGTATTGGTCGGCTGTCCCGTGCTTATCTCTAATAAATCTGGTTTAACAATAAAACCAAAGTACACTGCGATCGCTGCGGTGACTGCATGAAGCCAGACATCGTTGCCAAAGATTGGGATTAAGCCCAATATTGACTGGGTAGCAGGAATAAGCCCCATTACAGTTAGCAGCCCATAAAATATTCCGAGGGCTCCACTATAGAGGCGAGAACTGTCTAACGAGATGGATGCAAGAATTCCCAGAAGTCCCACGACGAGGTGAACAATATTGTGTAAGACATTGATGGGGAATATTCCCAGTAAGTAACCGTATCCAGTTGTGAACCCAAGGTTAGCCATATCAGGTGTAACTGTAGGCTCTTTCACAAACGCTGGAATAAATCCCATTACACCACAAAGAAAAAAGAAAATGCCGATAATCAAGGCGAATTTTTGCCCTGCTTTCATAATTAAACTCCCTACATATTTGATTTCACTTTAGACTGTATTCCTTAATCATTTGAGTTTCCTAAGGGAGAAGTATTGAATATGCCTAGAGAAAGGTTTTGTGTTAAAGACGATCGTAACTTAGACTACAACTGAAGCCAATTTAGACTACCAATTTGAATTAAACACACGAATTTAACTCCCTTTCCGATTCCGGAAAGGGAAAAGCCCCTATAGAAGAGTACGAGAGGGGCCAGAATTTATCGCCCCCAATTTCGTGCAATACAAATATTCGTAGGGACACGGCAATGCCGTGTCCCTACAGTGTCATCTACGCAACTGCTATATTTGCAAAAACCGTATGCTGGCAAGGTATTTAGCGCATTTAACCTAAAATATTATGTTGATTCTGAAGCCGTTTCCGGGGAATAAAGCGATTCCAGCTTTTTTAACCTCTATTCTGGGATAGGCACACTACGACAATTATTCTATTTCTAACTTTGATACCGCATGACCGTCCAAGAAATTCCAGTCAGCTTGCTGTCAATTTTGAAAATGTTAAAACTTGCCTGAAGCGGCGATGATAACTCATGCCAAGGAACTATTATGAAGCCGAGTTGGGAATAAAATTGCACCAATTTAGGTTTACATACTAAATAAAGGGGTTGAACAGCTTCCTGAACAAGACGCTTCACTAAACAAGAACCTAATTGCTGACTGCGCCAGACTGGTGTAACAAACAGGTAATAAAGCATTGAGTGTGTAGTGGAGGAGTGTAATTCCCCACAGGCTACTAAGGTTCCATTGCATTCAATTACCCAGAAACGCGACCAATTTACTAATGCGTAGGTAAAAATCGATAGCAAAAACAAAATAATCCCCAAGGTTAATACAACTAGGGAAATAAAAAGGAAAATGATTGTTGCTTCTAAAATAAATTTGATTAAAATAAAGTATTTAAGTAAAATCCATAACTTTATATTTATAATAAAAAAGAAACCAAGCAAAAGCAGAATCAGGAAATTCAAAATTATAATTCTTAAGTCAAATGCTAATGCTTCAGATGTGGTGAATTGAAGTAATAATTTCTGAATTAACCATTTTTCCCTTTCACGGGCTGGTCGAATAATACACCCTGGTGGCAATGAAGGAGGTTGCTCAGTCATTTACAAATTTTGTATGATTAGGGCAATTTTACCAGCACAAGAGCCGTTGTTACCTTAAAATAAAATGCAATTTATGGGCGATCGCGATCGCACTCCTAAGCTGTCAACAGCATCTAATCTTCATAAATCTAAACTTGAGGAAAGTTGCCCATTGTTACGGAGAGTTGTTAGAACCTGACAAGGTTCTAACAACTTTCCAACTCTTAAACTCCTTCAACCAGTTGTAAAGTGCAAATCATCCCATCCGGATATTTCGCCAGTGCCTTTTGTTTGGCAAGTTTATGATCTTCATCCAGAAAATATTCGCCGCTATCTGATTCAATAGCAACAAACCAGCCAGCATAATCTTTAATCAGTTGGGGGCGGACTTCTTCAAAAACTGAGCGACAACGCTTAATAAAAGCCGGAATACTATTATTTGAAATTACGTTTATTTGCTGCCGCCTCTCCACCCCTGAGCGTAATTCTTGTTTAACTAGCTGCTCAATTGTATCTATATTAGTTGGCAAAGCTGCTGTTAAGACTTCGCTGCCTGATTCGGTAACTAAAACATCATCTTCAATGCGAATTCCCCGCACGTCAGCAAACTGAGAAAGGCGATCCCAATCAACAACATCTTGATATTTTGAACGCATTTCTATATTGTTCAAAATTGCCGGAACTTGATAGAATCCCGGCTCGATTGTGACTAACATTCCAGCACTCAAGGGGCGATTTAGACGCAGATAGCCCAAGCCAAAGCGATCGCTTCTAACTCTTTGCTCCTCATACCCCGCCAAATCCCCCAAATCTTCCATATCGTGGACATCCAAACCCACCAGATGACCGATTCCGTGGGGGAAAAACAGCGCGTGAGCATCCATTTCCACCAAATCTTCAACATTACCTCGTAAAATACCCAAATCCACCAAACCTTGGGCAATTACAGTTGCAGCAAGTAGATGAATATCCAGATACTCTACACCTGGGCGAATCTTGGCAATACAAGCATCGTGAGCCGCCAGCACCACATTGTAAATATCTTTTTGGGTAGAAGAAAATTTACCAGAAACAGGCCAAGTGCGGGTCACATCAGCAGCCCAGCCCATTGATGTCTCAGCACCCACATCCGCCAGCAGCAAATCTCCTGGTTGCAGGGAGTGGTGATACTGCTCATTGTGTAGAACTTCCCCGTGAACAGTGACAATACTGGAGTAAGAGCAGGTCATATTGTGGGAGATGATCACAGCCTCCATCGCCGCCCGCACACCTGCCTCAATTTTGGCTTTGGATGTAGCCATCATCCCAGCTTTGTGAGCTTCCACAGTCACAGCAGCAGCCTCTCGCAACTCGGAAATTGCGCCAGCGTCATGATTCAGCCGCAGTTTGATAATTGCTCGTGCCAACTCAAGATCAATGCCCTGAGATAATTTTGCTGCTGCTAATGAGCGGTTAAGTAAATGAGATTGTGCTTGTTGGGTAGCAGCATCCTGCACAGAGATAGTAGCAGCACCAGCCGAGCGTGACTCCAATTGTGTGATCGCGAAAACTCCATCTGCCCCTATAGCTTTAGCGATTTCCTCACGTTTAGGCACTTCCCCATGCCAGAGGGCGCTATCTGGTGAAGCATCATCCATGAAAAGTTCTAATTTCCCGGCTTCCAGACGAATTGCGGCATTTTCCAGGGGTAGCCCAGCAAAATAGAGAAAATGACTGCTGGCGCGAAACGGGAAAGTATTTGCCGGATAATTGCGGGAACTGCTGCGCCCAGACCAGAGAATTACCGGAAAATCAATTAGCTCAGCTAATCGCGATCGCCTCCTCAATAGGGTAGCGGCGAGGTCTGATGTGGGGTGGAGTTGCATACCTACTAGGGGCCAATTTAGAACATATTCCTTCTGCTTAAAGTTTAACGTTACAGCAAAACACGTCTGGGGTTGCATCCCCAGATTCGGATTTTCGAGCGATCGCATATACCAAATCTGTCTGTTCGTCTTTTTACCCCGTGTGGGGTGCTACTAAGACAAACCCGGTCGTATTCCATAATGGCGATAGCGCCAATATTCGCGCAGAATTTTGTCGTGATCGAAACAAAGTTCCGTCGGAATCCGCCAAGATTCAAAAATCCCCACCGCCTTAGCATCATCAGCCGCTTTAGGTTCGCCCGTCGCCGTAGCAATAAAGACAACGCTCATCGTGTGCTGACGCGGATCGCGATTGGGATCGGAATACACCTGGAATTGTTCAACTAACTCCACCTTTAAGGAAATCTCTTCTGACGCTTCTCGCCGCGCCGCCGCTTCAGCAGATTCTCCGTAATCAATAAAGCCGCCCGGAATGGCCCAACCATAAGGAGGATTTTGGCGCAAAATCAATATAATCGGGCGATGCGGTCGGTCAACCAGCTCAATAATGATATCGACAGTAGGAGAAGGGTTGCTGTGAGTCATGTTGATATTTTGCCCCAAAAATGAATTGCCTACATTTTGCACCTGTTTGATGATGACAGGCGGGATACTCCTACGGTAAGTCAAGGCACTGGGAAAAAAAATTGCCCATCCCGTAAAGTATTTATCTGTAATCCTGCCTACGGATGGGTTTCAAACGTTGACCTGCCGTGATAATGTCAAAACGTTTGCGTACTCTCCATCAGGTTATTTATGCCGTTTCCCAGATCAAGTGGCATTTTGCTGCACCCCACCTCCTTTCCCAGTCGATTTGGCATTGGCGATTTAGGCTTAGAAGCTTATCGTTTTATGGATTTTTTGGTGGAGAGTTACCAGCAATTTTGGCAGGTTTTACCACTAGGCCCAACTGGATATGGTAATTCTCCATATATGTGCTATTCAGCGTTGGCGGGAAATCCGCTGCTGATTAGTCCAGAAAAGCTGCGCGACGCTGGTTTACTAACTGACGACGACTTTGCCGGATTGCCAGAATTTCCCCTAGATAATGTAGATTTTGAAAAAGCGATCGCCACCAAGATGCCTTTGCTTGCCAAAGCCTGCGAAAACTTTAAAGCCAAAGCTTCCCCGCTTCAGCAAAGGGAATTTGCGGGTTTTTGCGAGACTAAGGCTAATTGGCTCGATGACTACGCTTTATTTATGGCGCTTCGCGAGGCACATGAGCAATCCAGCTGGTATACTTGGGAGCCGGAAATTGCCAAACGCCAACCTGAAGCCTTAGAGCAGTGGCGGCAACGGCTAAACAATGAGATTTTTTACCACAAATACTTGCAGTTTGAGTTTTTCCGCCAGTGGTCTGAACTGAAGAACTATGCCAACCTGCGCGGTATTGATATTATTGGCGATATCCCGATTTATGTAGCTCACGATAGCGCCGATGTTTGGTCGCATTCAGAAATCTTTTGCTTGGATGAAGAAACGGGGGAAGCGGCGCTAATGGCAGGTGTCCCGCCGGATTACTTCAGCGCGACAGGTCAGTTGTGGGGCAACCCAGTGTATAACTGGGAGCAATTGGAGAAGCAAAACTTTAAATGGTGGGTGCAGCGCTTTGAGTCGTTGCTGGATTATGTGGACATCATTCGGATTGACCACTTCCGGGGGTTTCAAGCTTATTGGGCAGTGAAGGCGGGTGAAGAAACTGCCCTGAATGGGGAGTGGATTGAAGCGCCTGGAGATGTTTTCTTTGAAGTTCTAAATGAGAAGTTAGGCAAGCTACCCATTCTTGCTGAGGATTTGGGTGTGATTACAGAAGAGGTAGAGGCGCTGCGAGACAAATTTGAATTTCCGGGGATGAAAATTTTGCAGTTTGCCTTTGGTTCCGATGCAGGCAATGGCTTTTTGCCGTTCAACTATCCGCGCAACTGCTTAGTTTATACTGGCACCCACGACAATGACACTACGGTGGGCTGGTTCTATCAATTGTCAGATTATGAAAGGGAGAGGGTGCTGCGTTATTTAGGTTGCATTAGTCCCGAAGGCATCCACTGGGATTTTATCCGGCTAGCGATGAGTTCTGTGGCAAATCAGGCGATTATTCCCTTTCAGGATATTTTGGGATTGGGCAACGATGCCAGAATGAATTTTCCCAGTAAAGCTGAGGGAAATTGGGGGTGGCGGTATCGGTCAGAGGCGGTGAATAATCAAGTAAGCGATCGCTTGAAATCGCTTACTGAACTTTTTGGTCGCGCCCCGATTAGAGACTGATGAGTTTTGCCAAGCACAAGTTTCTCCGGCTTTGGAGTTTTGAGTTTTAAATAAACTCAAAGCTCCAAATATCAAGACTTGGAATTGGCGGCAAAGGTTACTTCCCGAACTTTACCGGGATCTCCCAGTTTCTTTGCCTTTTCATCGTTAACAGCGATGAGGACAGCACCCGCATTTCCTGCTCTGACAATTAATTTCTCCTCCGCCACCCAAGTGCGCTGAGTACCTTGGGGGAGCGTTCCTTCAAACTGGGTCTTGCCATCCACTACCACCCGAATCCAAGAATCGGATTTCACGGTAACATCAACACGTACTGGCTTACCGTTTTGAGTGGAACTGCTCAAGACCGCGGGGATCAGGGGCCCAGACTTTTGTTCTGGCGAATTTATCTGGACTGCTTTGTCAACTCCTCCCTGCTGCTCTACTGAACGCCGGAAGGATTCACTATTACTACTCACTTCTAAGGCAGAACGATTTACAAAGTAGGATAAGCCATTCACTGCGCCAATCACCAGAAACACATACAGCAAGTAAAGATGAATCGGTCGCAGTTGAGCTGATGGCAAACGCTGCCAGGTAGGTTTGATGAACTGGAAAACAGGCCCTGTAGGGAAGTCACGGGAGAATTCGGCACCGTTCATTCCCAGGGCCTCAGCATACCGCTTGATAAACCCCTTAATATAGACAGGCTCTGGCAATATTGCCCAATGACTTTCTTCAATTGCCCTCAGCAGACGAACCTGAATCCGGGTCTTTTCCCCAACCTCCTCTAGGGAAAGCGACTGCTCCTGGCGGAACTGGCGGAGGTGAGACCCAAGCTCTTTCAGCTTCTCGACTTGTTGCTGCTGAACATTGAGTGGATTCTCCTTCATACACGGCGCTCCTTGATGTCTGCTGGCACTTCTATTGATGTTAAGTTGACTTGGTTTTTGAGAAAAGCAATTTCAAAATCTTCTAAAAGACGATAAGTACCGGGGAACATTGACTTTGCTTTCCGTTCTAAATGAATCGGACCTATCGCGATGCGATGGAGATGGATGACAGGATAGCCTAGTTGCTCGGCAATACGTCGAATCTGGCGGTTTCTCCCCTCTGTCAGAACGACTTCCAGCAGGGTTTGAGAATCCCGCTTTTCCAGTACCCGAACAGGTGCGGGTAAAGTCTTTTGCCCAGACAGAATAACACCCTGACGCCAGTTGTCAAGTACGCTCTCTGGAGGATGACCCTGAATCCAAACCTGATATGTTTTCGGCAGGTGATAGCGAGGATGGGTCAGACGCAGCGTCATTTCACCGTCATTGGTGAGCAGCAATGCTCCTGTAGAGTCAGCATCTAAGCGTCCTACAGGGTGTAGACCTTTACCTTCTCGCAGGTGCAGAGGCAATAAATCGAGAACGGTGCGGCGATTTTGGGGATCGCGGCAAGTAGAAACGACCCCGGCGGGTTTGTAAAGTAGAAAATACAGCATCCCAGGACGACTGGGGGGAACTATAATGCCATCTACTTCGATGCGGTCTTGTTCTGGATTCGCTGTTTGCCCCAGATGAACCACAGTACCATTAAGCCGCACGCGCCCTTCGACAATCATTTTCTCTGCTTGGCGGCGTGAGGCAATACCCCTTTGGGAAAGAATTTTTTGTAGCCTTTCGGCCATAGGTAAGATTTATGCACTGACTGGGTAAGGGTTTAGGGTAAAGCCAGCCGAGGCGATGCCCCGGTAGACTATTTTGGATTTTGGATCTGGGATTTAGAATAAATCTCCTTTTCTTCAATCTAAAATCGACCACTGGCTATACTATGTACAAATATTACAGGAAGAATGCCATTGATTACTAAGCAGCAAAGCCGGATTATTAGCTCTGTGTTGTCCCCGGCTTGCCGGGCGTGGTTGCGATCGCAAGTATCTGCGATTGGTGATCTGAGCGTCAAAATCTCCGGGGGCGATCGCCAAATCCTCTCTGGTTATATTCCCAAAGTAGCGATCTCTGCCAGCCGTGCCATCTATCAAGGGCTGCATCTGTCTGAAATTCACCTAGTCGGAGAAAACATTCGCATCAATCTGGGTCAAGTTCTCAAAGGAAAGCCCTTGCGCCTTCTCGAACCAATCCCAGTTTCCGGTGAACTTTTGTTAGAAGAAGCAGACCTGAAAGCTTCTCTTGATGCACCCTTATTAGCCACGGCTTTAAATGATTTACTGGGGACACTGCTCTTGGCGGCTTTTCATCTGCACCCAGCTGACATCTTAGAAGACAAGCAAATCAATTGGCAACAAATTACTATTGAGCCTGAGTGTCTGACTCTCAGTGGTACCCTGACAGACGCTACTAATTACACCACGCCTTTCGTGCTTCGTACCGATCTCCAGTTAGCCAGCCCCCATGAACTGTTACTGGTTAACCCTTGTATCGAGATCCAGCAAAAATTGGTGCAAGCGGAGGAAGGATTCAAAATAGATTTGGGCAAAGAAGTCGATATTCAGGAATTAACTTTGAGTCAAGGTCGGCTAGTTTGTCGCGGCGGCATTACTGTAATTCCTTAATTGGGGATTGGGGATTGGGGATTGGGAATTGGGAATTGGGAATTGGCAAGAATCTTACCCAGTCCCCAACCCCTAGTCCCTAGTCCCTAGTTCCCAGTCCCCAGCCCCCAGCCCCCAGCCCTACTTCTCTAGAACAGGTAACAACAGGGTGACGAAATAGTAAACCAAAGGCGCGGTGAAAACGTAACTATCAGCCCGATCTAAAATGCCGCCGTGACCGGGAATTAGTTGCCCGGAGTCCTTTACGCCAGCATCTCGCTTCATCATCGACTCAGTTAAGTCTCCTAGTAGGCTGGCAATACCAATCAGCAGCCCCAAGGCGAAACCACTCAGCTGCCAAACGGGCCACTCAAGATACCAAGCCCCAGCTACCGCCACTGCTACGCTGCCGATTACTCCAAAAACAGCACCTTCGACAGTTTTTTTCGGGCTAATGTCGGAGAGGCGGGTGCGACCAAAGAACTTGCCGAAGATGTAAGCACCAATATCAGCTGCCCAAATGCAGCCAAATGCCAGTAGCGTTGCTGTTAAGCCTAGGGGGAGACTGCTGATTTGGTGCCAGTCAGCGCTCAGGGAGCCATTGAAGGGTTCGGCGTTGGCGATCGCGGGGGCGAGTCCAACGCGCAGCCGCACCCAGTAGCTGGGCAGATAGCCGCCGTAGAATAAACCTAAAATTGAGGCGGAAATATCGGCAATTGTGGCAAGTTTGGGCTGAAATAGCAGGTAAAAACAAATTAAGGTTCCTGCTAGGGAAAACATGGCATCTGTCAGATCCGGTGCGAGTGCGGCTGTGAGTAACAAAACCTGACTTACTACCAATGTGGTTTTGGCGGCTGGGGCAATGCCTTTGGCTCGCGTTAACTGAAAATACTCTAACTGACCGAGATAAATGATGATACACAGACCAGCTGTAAAGAACCATCCTCCAAAGATCAGCATGGAGAGGGCCAAGGCGATCGCTACTATTCCACTAAAAATTCGAGACCAAGGCATAAGGCGCGTTCTCTCTTGACCCCAGCGAGGAGGTTAATAGAAATTTAATAAGATTAAGAATTACTTTTGCACACTTTAGCCTATCCGCAGCGGATTTGGGCGATTGGTGCTGGCAATTCTCACCCTTATTCATCTTTGTGAAAGCGATCGCTTTGTTGCGACTAAAAAATCAATCCCTTCTGGTATGGATCTTAACGATAATTCTTCAGCCCTAACTCGCCTTTGAATATTGCCATTAGTCGCTTGAAAATTTTCAATCCAACTTTTCCCCACTGAGAATAAAAATCGGATCGACTGCGGCAAAGGTTTGATGAACCCCTCGCGTTTCCAGACGGTTAACAGCCGACTGAACTACCTCGATATTCCGGGCTTGTAACTCTGCGAAACCTTCGGAGATGGCATAGAGACTTTCTAGATTAGCAGCTGTGGCAACTACTCTGCCTTCGGGTTGCAAGTATTGCCAGACTACTTTCAGGATGTCTTTGATCGGTTGTCCGCCCTCAATGCAAACCCGGTGGGGTGGAACAGGTAAATTTTTTAGACACTCTGGGGCGCTACCTTCGATAATTTCCACATTGCGGACTCCGAAGCGATCGCAGTTGCGACGAATCAAATTCGCCACTTCCTCATCTCTTTCTATTGCCACAATTTTACCTTTAGGACACAGCAAACCAGTTTCCACAGGGATCGTTCCGGTGCCTGCACCAATATCCCACAACACAGAATCTTGTTTAAGTCTGAGGAGGGACAACAAAAGCAACCGCACCTCTCGTTTACTCAGGGGTATCCCCGGCAACCTCTCGAACAGGTCATCGGGGATACCAGGAGTAACATAAGGCCAGATTGGAGAGGGCATAGGAACAATTCAGAGACACCTTTCGAGATGTTGCATTCAACGTCTCTACTTTCGCACAACCTTTAGTGTTTTGAGACTGGAATCGGTACAACCTGTAATGCTTCCACCTAAAGTAACAATTTGTTGCAGGTAGTCCAAAGCTGCGGGGGCGATCGCTTCTCCAGGCATCAAAACGGGGATTCCAGGGGGATACGGGCAGATTATCTCTGCACTGATGCGTTCTACAGCCTTTTCCACGGGAAGGGTTTCTGTTTGGGAGAAGAAGGCTTCGCGGGGGGAGAGGTAAGGATGAATGATAAAGGATGAGGGATGAATTTGCAGGTATTCTGCTTTCCATCTGGTGAATACATCCAGATATGGGTTGGCAAAGGTAGTTTGTGGGTGTTTCTCGGCTAAAGTTTGGAGGGCGCACACCAAACCGTCTATATCTGCCTGGGTGTTCCCCAAACTGAGAATAAAGGTTAGATGTTGCAGGGATGCCAACTCAGAGGTAACGCCTAGCTTGTCATGGAGAATTTCATCAGCTTCAAATCCAGTCACGCCTAAACCAGAAACGCTGACAGTCAACCGCGTTGTATCTAGGGCAACAAAACCGGGGGTATTTGAGGATTCTAAAACGGATAATCCGGGAATTTGGCTAATTTTGGTTCTTGCCTGATTAGCCAGTTCCAAGGTTCTCGCCATCAGCTGTTTTCCGTGTACTGCCATTTGCTGCCTTGCCCCGTCGAGGGAAGCTAGGAGTAGATAGCTAGGGCTGCTAGACTGCAAAAGTTGTAAGGCAATGCTTACGCGATCGCTATCTACTAAGTTTCCCTGAACGTGCAGCATGGATGCTTGAGTTAGCGCCCCCAGTACCTTGTGAGTCGATTGAACGCTTAAATCTGCCCCGGCTGATAAGGCTGAGGGCGGCAAATCTGGGTGAAAGGCAAAATGAGCGCCGTGGGCTTCGTCTACCAATAGGGGAATACCGTGCTGATGGGACACTTGCGCGATCGCTTTCACATCCCCGCAAGCGCCATAATAAGTCGGATAGACCATCATCACCGCCTTAACGTCTGGATGCTGCTTCAAGGCGGCTGCAACTGCCACAGGGGTGATACTGTGAGCGATATCGGAATCTGGGTCGTATTCTGGATTCAGGAAAATTGGGATCGCACCCGAAACGATTAAGCCGTGGATAGCCGATTGATGGATATTCCGAGGCAGGATAATCTTGTTCCCAGGGTTACAGGTGGCTAAAATTGCCGCCATCACCCCACAAGTGGAACCATTTACCAAAAACCAGGTACGTTCTGCGCCAAAGGCCTCCGCCGCGAGTTCTTGGGCTTTTTGGATAACGCCTTCTGGAGCAAACAAATTATCTAATTCTGGCAATTCTGCCAAATCTGCGGGAAACACGGCTGAACCTAATAAATCTGCCAAGGGCTGGGAAATGCCTTGTCCCCGCTTGTGTCCCGGCGTGTAAAAGGGAGCATGATGCTTAGTAGCGCACTCCTGAATAGCATCCACTAATGGCGTGGTTATTTGAGACCCTGGTACAAAATCCATGCGCTAACTTTCTTGTTAATCAATGTGATTTCTGCCGCAGTTTGTTGGCTGAGGCTTTAAGATATATCCTTTCTGGCTAACAATTTAACCAGCGTCAAGTCCTAATGTTGATGCGTCGATACCTGCTAAAGTATTGAATTTGGATGCTGTTTGATTAATATTTAATAAGGAGTGTCAGTCAATGTAGTTACTCAGGGGGATGTGATGTTATTAGTTTTTCCCTATTTTAAGAGGGTTCAGTAATTGGAGGCGATCGCATGATTAATCCTATCCCTAACCCCATTCCCCAACCAGGTAATCCCATCCCCTCACCAATCCCCGATCCCATTCCTAGCCCGTCGCCAGTACCAGAACCCATACCGGGCCCAGCCCCAGAACCAGTGCCAGCACCCATCCCCCAGCCTGTTCCGGGGCCAGTACCAGAACCAGTGCCAGCGCCGATACCTCAGGCTGTTCCAGGGACAATTCCTCAAACCATTCCTGAACCTGTCTGAAAAAAATTCGCCCAGTCTCCACCCTGCTAATCGTCAAATTAAATCCAAAATGCTAAGAGCCGGAATTGTCGGACTTCCCAACGTCGGAAAATCAACCTTATTCAACGCCCTGGTTGCCAACGCCAAGGCAGAAGCTGCCAATTTCCCTTTTTGCACTATCGAACCCAATGTCGGTGTCGTTTCTGTGCCAGATGAAAGGTTAAACGCCCTGGCTAATATTTCCAGCTCGGTGCAAATTGTACCGACGCGGGTTGAATTTGTCGATATTGCTGGTTTAGTGAAAGGCGCTAGTCAGGGGGAAGGACTGGGTAATCAATTTTTATCCCACATTCGAGAAGTTGATGCCATAGTTCATGTGGTGCGCTGTTTCGAGAATGATGACATTATCCACGTTGCCGGCTCTGTTGACCCAGCGCGAGATATTGACATCATCAATTTGGAGTTAGCTTTAGCAGATTTATCTCAAGTTGAGCGACGAATTGAGCGCACCCGCAAAGCTGCCCGTACCAGCAAAGAAGGACAAATTGAACTTGCTGCTTTAGAAAAATTGGGCGCTTTATTAAATGAGGGCAAACCAGCGCGGCGGGCTGACTTAAATGAAGAAGAAGCTGAAGCGCTCAAAGGATTAGGACTGCTCACAGGCAAACCAATTATTTATGCTGCAAATGTGTCTGAGGATGACTTAGCCACTGGTAATGAATATGTGGAGCAAGTGCGGCAAATTGCGACCCAAGAAAATGCCCAAGTCGTAATTGTTTCTGCCCAAGTGGAAGCGGAATTAGTCGAATTACCAGAAGAAGATAAAGCTGAATTTCTGGGATCTCTTGGCGTTGAAGAAGGCGGATTGAAATCTCTAATTCGCGCCACTTACGAACTTTTGGGCTTGCGTACTTACTTTACCACTGGCCCGAAAGAAAGCCGCGCCTGGACAATTACAGCGGGAATGACAGCGCCTCAAGCAGCAGGTGTGATTCACTCGGATTTTGAGCGCGGTTTTATCCGGGCGGAGACTGTCGCCTATGAAGATTTAGTTGCAACTGGTTCGATGAATGCTGCGAAGGAAAAAGGCTTAGTTCGCAGTGAAGGTAAAGAATATATTGTCAAGGAAGGCGATGTGATGCTGTTCCGTTTTAATGTCTAGGTTATTGACGCCTCGGAGACACAAAAGATGGATATTGTTTCGCTTCTGGTTGCTTGGCTAATCACTGCTGTTAGCTTGTTTATCATTTCCAAATTACCAATCGGTGTTGAAATTGACACTTTTCCCAAAGCCCTCATTTCAGCAGCAGTTTTTGGACTCCTGAATGCTTTAGTGCGTCCAGTTATTTTCTTTTTGTCTTTGCCAATTACCATCCTAACTTTTGGTCTTTTCCTCTTTGTACTCAACGCGATTATCTTTGGTTTAGCTGCTTATTTAGTACATGGATTTCGCTTGCGCTGGGGGATTTGGAGTGCGTTGTATAGGCTCAATTGCACTCAGCATTATCAACTCTATTATCCATAAGTTGCTGGGCGCGTTTTAGTTGACAGGATAATTTTAGTAAGTTTTTAAAAAGTCGGTTTCTTGTAGAAACCGGCTTTTTCAGTATTTGTACGGAAACACCATAAGTAGCTAGTGCGATAGACTTTGATGAATGCTGCCAGCTTAGCGGTGCAAGGATGGTGAGAAATGCTGGGATGGATCTTTGGAGGTTTTATTAAAAAATTAGACCGTGCTTCTAAAGACGTTTCGCAGGATTTCGTGAAATCAGCTGGGAAAGAAATAAGTGAATTGTTTGATAAAAAACTATATCCCTTAGCTGACAAGCTTGATTACATAGCTCAAAACCGAATCAAACAAGCAAAAAATGAAATGGAGGAATTAGAAACTAAGACGATAGGTGATATCGAATCTCTACTAAACCAGACTGATGAAAAAGTAAAAGATGCTTTGGAAAACATTAATCAAGTGCGAGTAGCAGCGCTTAGAGATGTAAGAGAAACTATCGGAATAACTGATACCTATTTAGAAAATCGAATTAACCAAATTTCTCTGATGTTCATGGAAGCCTTGACTTTAGGCACTACCGCAATTTTTACACAAATTAATTTTTTAGAAGAGAAGTTATTTAAAGATGCTAATCAGCTTGTAGATAAGATAGACGAAGCGATAGATGGAAAGCTTGAACAGATTCGGAATGAGTTAAAAAAGCATTTAGCTCATGCTTTGCCGAATCCTTTTGATAAATGTAGACAGAGGCTCAAAATAGGATTGAAGCCTGGTGCTAGGCTTTCGGACATTGAGCTTTATGAACTAAGCGAATGCTATGAGTTGAGCAAGTTGAATGAGAAAAGTTCTATTGACGAGGTGCTGAAGATTTATGGACAACTTCAACACAATGCAGCGATGATGGCTGCTTTAGTAAAAAAATCTCCAGAGTTGAAAAGGATAGCTATTCAAGATTGGCTCAAATATGGCGTACTTTGTGAGTTTTGGCGCGGAACAATCAAGACTTATGATTCTACCGATCCTCTTTTGCTAAAGTCTGAAAAGTCGCAGCCATTCTTCACAGGTAAAGAGGATACATAAAATAAGAAGGAGAAGAGATTTTTATGGGTAAAGCTGGTGCTGATGACTGGAAAACGCCGCTTGGGTTTTATGAAAAAGCGATCGCAGAACTAGAACGAACACGCGAAGAGTTTCAAACAGAACTACAAATATTGAGAGAGCTTCAGGCTTCTCACGTAAATCTGAAAGCAGAGTTTCAGACAGAAATACAAGACTTGAAAAGTGAGATTCAAAATTATCAGCGACAACTAGAAACTACTAAGGTAGAACTTAAGTCCACTAAAACAGAACTTCAGACTACTAATGAACGTTTTGAGAATTTAGTAACAGAAACCCAAAAAATAGCTGAATATGCTTACGTTAAATCTAACGAAGCTGAAACAACAGCTAATAGTGCTAATTCTGAAATCGAGTCTGTTAAAGCTGGTATTGAAGATGGAACAATTATTGCTCATAAGGCACTAATGCTACAAGGTAAAGACGACCAGCACTGGATGAGATTTCGCGAACTCGATAGTGTAAATAATCATTGCTTTCAAGTATGGAAAAGCAATGATGATACATGGCATAAAATTTCTGGATTAGGAGTAGATTATCGGAAACTTGAGCAGCTATTAGCAGCAGGAAAATGGCAAGAAGCAGATGAGGAAACTTTTAAGAAAATGTTGGAGGTAGCAGGGAGGCAAAAAGAAGGCTGTTTGAAAAACGAAGATATTGATAAATTCTTCTGTGAAGATATCCGCACCATTGACCAACTGTGGGTTAAATACAGTAATGGGCATTTTGGATTGAGCGTGCAAATTCACATTTATAAAAGCTTGGGAGGAGCAATAAAATACGATTCAAAAATTTGGCAGGATTTTGGCGATCGCATCGGCTGGCGTGCGAACAACCAGTGGCTTTGGTACAGATATATAAATTTTTCAACCGCAGCACCTGCTGGTCATCTCCCTGCAAGGATATGGGATGATTGGGGCGGAGGTGGGGTAGGTTCATTTTATTCTCTCGCCTCGAAACTTTTAAGTTGCAATATCTAAAGGTTTGCTACTTAGTTACAGACACTAAAATTTGGCTGGGGTAGCGAATTGAGTAGCCTGGGTTACTAAGATTAATTACTGTTAGGAAAATTTGGTTATGACTAAAGCTGGTGCTGGAGACTGGAAAACGCCTCTAGGGTATTACGAAAGGGCGATCGCAGAATTAGAACGAACACGCGAACAGTTTCAGGCAGAACTACAGATATTAAAAGAGCTTCAGGCGTCTCAGAAAAATTTGAAAGCAGAACTTCAGGCTGCTCAAACAGAAATAAAAGCTTGTAAGACAGAAATTAAAACTCTGAAAGATGAGCTTCAAGCTATTAAAGCAGAGCCTCTGGTGACAAAAGCAGAACTTCAGGCTACCAACGAACGCTTTGAGAATTCAGTAAAACAAGCCGAAAAAATAGCTGAATATGCTCACAAAGAATCTAAGATTGCTCAAGACACCGTTAATGCGGCTTTTGCAGAAATTAAATCTGTAAAAGCTGGGATTGAAAATGGCGAAATTGTTGCTCAGAAAGCCTTAATGTTGCAAGGTAAAGATGACAACCATTGGATGAGATTCTGCAAACTTGATAGCATAAATCATCATTGTTTCCAGGTATGGAAAGTTGATGATAATACATGGCATAATGATATTCGAGTCAAGGCTGCAACATTTTTACGAGCTAGAGATGACAACCATTGGATGGGATGTCATCGAGTTGATAGTCGAAACAATGATGTTTTTGATATCTGGAAAGACCGAAGATGGCACTCCACTAGCCGAGTCCAGGTAGCGACTAGGTTGAGGTAGAGGCTGAGTCAACACAGCGATCGCGCAATTAAATCCTCTTCTGGAAATTCTTAGCATTTTGGCAGTTCAAAATTTAATCTTGCTGCTGAGCGAATTGATAAGCCCCGACGAAGGAAAGTGCGATCGCTTCTTTTTGACAACTAATTTTTGTTTTAGTTATACTAATATGTCACTTTGTGCAAGCGTTTAATTGCTTGAAATAGCCAAACAAATACAACAAATAAAACTAAAAAAACACAACTAATACAAATAAGCTTTACTTAAAAATCAGTATATTTACTGAAGCTTTGAAGCGTGGAAGTAAGGGAGAATTTGCACACATAGCTCTTTGCTAGAGCAATTGAAGGGTGCGACTCAATGTTTATTAAACAACTCTCAGTAAATACCGCAGCCGCCGCGTTAATTACTCTTGGAACCGTGGCAGCAGCAACGGTAATATCTTTTTATTCCATTACCGATGTGGGAACGCTTGGCAGAACGCAAAGCTATGCCAAGCAGATCAACAACTCCGATCGGATGATAGATGGGTCGCACGCGGTGTGGGAAAATGGCGCGATCGCTACCCTTGCTGAATTGGCTACAAGCTCCAGTAGTGCTGATGACATTAACAATTCAAAGCAAGCGATCGCTCAAGTGGAAAATTGGTATGCACTGCAAGCCTTCCTTCCCCGCACTGCTAAAACACAGCATCCCGATAGCTCTAATAACGCCCTTCAAAGCGATCCCCAACTGATTGTGTCACAAGATTCTCAGAGTGTAAGAGCGCTAAATCGTAGAGATGAATAAGCTACAGTAAACCACCCTTGAGGCGATCGCTTCACCCTACTATTAATCTTGTTGGTGAGCAAATTGATAAGCACCGACGAAGGAAAGCGCGATCGCAGCCACCAGCAAAACTGGTATCGCGTACCAGGGAAACTGGGACACTGGGAAATAGGCAGCAGCGCGTAAGCCAATGCTGGTATAAGTTAAAGGTAGGAAATAGACAATTACCTTCAGGGCTGCGGGGAGAGTGGCAGGATCGAAAAAAGTCGCTCCCAAAAACGACATGGGAATAATTAAAAAGTTATTGTACAGACCGACAGCTTCAAGCGATCGCACGCTCAACCCGACAATCACACCTAACCCGGCAAATACAGCGCAATTCAGCACCACCAACAGCAGAAACAACGGGTTTAAAAAACTCCAAATTTTTCCGGTAAATAGCACCGCCACCACAATTACAGCACCCGCCGTCAACAGCCCCCGCACCACTCCCGCCAGCATTTTTCCCAAGTGCAAAGCTAGAGGATGTACGGGAACCAGCAGCATTTCCTCAAACGTCTTTGTGTAGAGGCGTTCTCCACAAATGGAAAACGTTGTACCAGTGAAGCTAATCACCATCGATGATAGCGCCACCATCCCCGGCAGCATAAATTCTAAGTAGTTATTGTAGTTGCTGCTAATTCCTGCACCAGGCTTGATGGAACTACCCAGCCCTAAGCCAAAAGCCAGAATGTATATTAGAGGCGATACCAGTCCAGATGCCGCCACAGGCAGAATCCTAACCCGTAAATCTAACCAATCCCCCCAAAATACGGTGAGAGTGTCGGCGATCAGGGTCTGAAACTGGGAGCTTTTCAAGGTTTTGCCCAAATTATGGGACGCTTGTGATTTCACAGATGCCAGCCAATTGAGAGAGTTTCTTAATTTCTACTTTACATTTCTCAAACGCTCAACTGACTGGAGATATAGGGGCTGGGGACTGGGGGCTGGGGACTGGGGACTGGGTAAGAGTTTTTCCAATTCCCAATTCCCAATCCCCAATCCCCAATCCCCAATTCCCAATCCCCACTCCCCACTCGTCAACCAAGGGCAAAATCGGTAAAAATAAAACAACGCCTACTCTCACGGAAAGTAACCGCTGGAGCGATCGCACTGATGACAAGACTTCTGATAATCTTTTTCATATTCTTAATTTTGGCACTTGCTTACATTATTACTGAGCAACGTAGAACCAAAATTAAACAAATTAAAAGCAGCCTTGTGGTTTTGGTGAAAGGTGCTGAACAAAAATATCCCAATCTACCTCTAAAGAATTATGGAATTCCTTTGATGGTTCGGCGGGAGAATCGAGTGCAAGTAGTCTTTCCCAGACTGACGCAAAATGGTGATGTTGAGTACATTTATTCCTGGCACGAGCTGAAGGATGTGCAGGCAATTGCCCCCATATCCAAAACCAACGATCCCAAGCTAACTACTATAAAAGAATTGGCTCCTATTATTAAAGAACATTGGCAAATAGAGCCGGAGATGTCAGCGCTTGAGCAGCAATATAGTAAGATTAATAATTTGGCAAATTTAGTATCGACTTCTGATGTATATTCAGTCCAAATTGATACTTATGACAGAGCATTAAAAGAGGTAGAAAAATTGCTTTTAAAAGCCGAACAGTTACAAAAGATATATGTTCGCTTAATTAGAGAAGCTTTAATCGGAGTTCAAGTTGCTGAATATAATCCGGATAGTCTTCAAGTCTCGCAGATGGCTTTTGATTCGCAGTACCAACGGCTTAAACAAGAGTATCAAACTATGAAAGATGTCGCTCATGCCTATTCCCAACTGTTGAGGGAAAGCAGAAACCAGGAAGAGGAGGAGTAATACCTCATCCTTGCATCCCTAGTCATACTAGGAGAAGAACAGTGCGATCGCTCCCTACTAAGTTTGGTAAAATTACCTAACCGACGATGAAACGTAAATCTAAATACCCTACCTCTGACCCCTATACTGCCCCTAAAGCTTCTAAATCATCCCCTTTCAATTACACTTCCATCGCCATCATTGCTGGCGTGTTTATTTTGGGAATTGGGGTGGGGATTGGCTTTAGCTCCACAGCGACGTTTACTCCAGAAAACGTAGCATCTCGTGATTTTATTGACCGCGCTGCACCAAATCCTGAGCTTTGCGTACAGTATGGAGCTAGTGCTATGGTCATGGATACTCGCGTCTATGTAACGCTCAATCCCTTCAATGTCTATGTTTCTCAGCCGAATATGCGTCCTGGTTGTGTCTTGCGTAGCAATAACTGGTCTATTCTGGAGCAAAGAAATTTGGTGACATCGGATCAGGTGCGGGATTGCAAGAACCGGATGAACACCTTTGGCTACACAGGCGCTCTAGAGGGTACGCCTGATATCCGCTGCATCTATCAGAACGATGGCGCTAAAAACTTCTTCCTGAATCAGCCGGGAGCAGGCCCAGCAGCACCGGAAACAAACAAATTCTAGAAGGTTAATGGCTAATGGCTAATGGCTAATTTTTAATTGCCATTAGCAAAAAAATACAACTTTATCGCAAATCCTTGGTTAACTTAACTTGTAGGATTTGATTTGGGACGATACTGTTTTCGGGAACCTGTCGAGCGCGTCGCAAAAGTGGCGATCGCGCTGTTAGGCGAATGTTACGTCCGCCGAGAGAAATGGCTTGGGCAATGAAGCGACTGCCACTCCGGTCGCTCTCAAAGCGCCCAATTACCTGTGTCCCAGTTGGGAAAATTATATTGCCAGCTTTGTCGAGTATTTCTTCCTGTAGCAGCAACACCTCTTGCCTTGAGGAACCAGCCTGCAATTTTAATATCTTATCTCCCGGATATCTTAGAATCAGCTCACTCCCAGAAGGGAGCATCACATTTGGGTTGACATACGCCAATCGCCTCTCTACAGGTGCCGCGGCATCAATTTCTAGCGATGGTAGGTTTGAGGACTCTTCTGTTCTACTTTGGCGCACTGGTGAGGCGGTTTTCGGTGTTGGCAGCGGTTGACCAAATTCAACCACTCTGGTGACAGAAGGTTGAGACTCCCTCTGTGGTGTTGGTGCTGTTTCCCTTTGCAGGGGAGGAACGCTGACGGAGACGTTACTATTAGGCGAAAATATCGCTGGGGGCAGCGTTCCGGTTGGCAAGTTAGATCCGGTGCTTGTCGGGTTAAGAGGCGGTACGCTCACTACACCAGCGCGATCGCTTCCGAAAAAGTTAGCAGGGGGAAGCGTGCTGCCTTCAGGCGCTGCGGTTTGAACTCCAGAAATTAGGGGACGCAACACCCAGCGAACCCCTTCTAGGGGTCGTCCTTGTAGGGCATTGCCTCCCACCTGTTGCAGTTGCACCTGTTGCGGTGTCAACACCACCTCTGGCGATAGATCCATCACAATTCGGGTGACACCAGCCTGAAAGCGGGAAACCCGAATTTGCCGCACCAGTCCTGTATAAGATTGTTGAGTTTCCACGCTTCCCAACTCGGTATCGGGTAAATCTAGAACAATCCGAGGCGGTTGAGTTAGTAGGAAATAGCGCGGTGTCGTTCCCTCATCCACAGTCACTTCCAACTGATTTAAGGATGGGTCAAATCGCCAATTTGTCAAGCGGGCAGCTAGAGCCGCTATATCGACAGCACCGAGAGCCAGAATTGCGATCGCGCCAGCGAGACTAAAGGTTTTCAAAACTATTTTTGCTCCCCACATCACTATTTACTGAAAAACGCTGCTCCCAGTTACAGCAATTGTCTCGGTAATTTCAGCGATTTATGTCACTAAACAAGCTGATGTATATCACAAAATGATGACATTAAAAATCACATGATTCAAGAGAGAGGCATCACTCCGTATTTTCCCGTAGAGACAGATACTGGGGTGTGGGGCCACTCATCTCTAAAGACCTGCTATGTTCCTATGCCGTGACAATTCGTCAGCCGATGTTCCCACTTGGGTAGAGCGTTGGAGAAAAATCCAGAAAAGTCTCCTCAAGCGAACTATGCAATTACAGCAGGCTAATCGAGAATTGGCAAACCAAATTGCTGAACGCCGTCTAGTAGAAGAGGCGCTGCGGCAAGCTGAGGAAAAGTATCGCAGCATTTTTGAGAACGCCGTCGAGGGGATATTCCAGACAACACCAGACGGGCGTTACATCAGTGCTAACCCAGCGCTGGCTAAGATTTACGGTTACGCTTCACCAGAGGAACTGATAGAAAGTCTTACCGACATCAAGCACAAACTGTATGTAGATCCAACTCGTCGTGACAAATTTCTGAGTTTACTGCAAGAACGCGAGTATGTGAGTGAGTTTGAATCTCAGATTTATCGCCAAGATGGCAGCATTATTTGGATTTCCGAGAATGCGAGGGCAGTAAGCGACAAGGATGGTAAATTACTTTTCTGTGAAGGCTTCGTCACCGACATCACAGGGCGAAAATTAGCCCAGGCGAACCTAAAGGCATCAGAAGCAAAATTCCGAGAACAAGCCACTCAACTCCAGCTTACCCTGTGCGAACTTCAGGAAACTCAGAGCCTTCTGATTCAGAACGAAAAACTTTCAAATTTAGGGCAGTTAGTTGCTGGTGTTGCCCATGAAATTAACAATCCAGTCAACTTCGTTTGCAACAATCTCAGCTATGCAAATCAATATGCCCAGGATCTGTTAAACCTGCTACAGCTCTACGGGAAACATTATCCTCAACCAGTGCCAGAAATTAAAGAAGAAGTCGAGGCTATCGATCTAAATTTCCTAATTTCAGATTTTCCCAAAACTCTGTCTTCGATGCAAATGGGTAGCGATCGCATCCAGCAAATTGTCCACTCGCTGCGAAACTTCTCCCGGATTGACGAACCGCAGATGCGGACAGTCGATATTCACGAAGGCATTGACAGTACGCTGCTGATCCTCCACAGTCGATTAAAAGCCAGAGGCGGATATTCAGGGATTAACGTTGTTAAAGAATACGGCGAGTTGCCAGTAGTAGAGTGTTACGCCGGACTCCTTAACCAAGTGTTTATGAATCTCATCTCGAATGCGATTGACGCTTTGGAAGCAGTAACAGGGAATTGCGAGGATTCCCATTCCCAATTCCCCAGTCACCAGCCTCCCTGTTCAGCCCCTAATCCCCAATCCTCATCCCAGTCCCCAGTCCCCAGTCCCCAGTTCCCAATCCCTACAATTCGGATTTCTACCGAAGTGCTAAACGACAATCAAGTGGCGATTCGGATTATCGATAATGGCCCTGGAATGACTGAAGAAGTACGCTGCCGGATTTTTGAAGCCTTTTATACCACGAAACCCACAGGCAAAGGCACAGGTTTGGGGTTGTCAATCAGTTATCAAATCATTGTTGAAAAACACAATGGCAAAATCGAGTGCATTTCTGCACCAGCACAGGGAACCGAGTTTATCATTAAAATTCCGATTCGTCAGTAAATTTACGGGGATACATTTTTGGGCAGATTGGCATCGTTTAATTTAGCGCCCGTTAAGAAAGCACCCCAAAGATTTGCCCCTTCCAGATTTGCCCCAGTTAAATCTGCCTCCGTCAAATCTGCCATTTTCAAGTTTGCCCCTGTCAAGTTTGCACCTCTGAGATTTGCCTGAAACAAATTTGCTCCGCTCAAATTTGCTCCGCCCAGATTCGCCCCACTCAAATTCGCCCCACTCAGGGATGCTTCCATGAAAGCAGTTTCGCTGAGATTCGCTCCACTGAGATCCACCTCACTCAGAGAACCTTCATGAAAGTTGGCTCCGCTTAAATTCGTGCCTTTTAGGGAAGTTCCAATTAAGTCTCCCCCTTTAAAATTGCGTTCCCCGGCGGCATATCGCTCCAGCAGTTCATCCTTCTCAATTATCATCAGCTTCTGTCTGTTGAACTCTTTTAAATAGTTTGACGCAACTGCTGAAATTTTTTGATGTAATTGGTGTTTTAGTAGCCAATACTGTTGTGTTCGTATCGTTACCCTTGCAAAAACCCTGTTTATAGTAACAAACGGATTTCTATATTTTCAGCTTTTGTCCCATCTATTTGTTACTGTTCTTTGACAAACCCTGCGATCGCAAAAATTCCCGTACAACTTGTTTCACATCCCGCCGTTCCCCATCTACCAGGTAATTCAGCCTTCGCATCTCTTTCTCAGAAATTAGTCCGCCCAGCTGTTGCAGAGCTTGACGTAACTCCGGGTGTTGTGCTAAAGCTTCCTGTCGTACCACTGGCGCAGCTTCGTAAGGCGGAAAATAGTTTTTGTCATCCTCCAGCACCACCAGATTCAAGCTGTCGATGAGTCCATCAGTGGAATTCCCAGCAACTAAATCCACCTGCTTTTGTTTTATTGACTGGTACATTAGCCCCAAATCCATCACCAGAGGCGGTTGTGCTAACTTTATCCCATAAGTTTTGGCTAAACCCGGAAACCCATCTGGGCGTTCGCTGAATTCAAAGCCAAAAGCAGCCCGCCACTTGGGTGTAAACTTAGCAGCTTGGGAGAGAGTTTGAATATTTAACGCCTTGACATCTTCGCTGCGGACAATCATAGCGAAAGTGTTGTTAAAACCCAGAGGTGGAGTCCATTCCACCTGGTACTGCTGGTTATATGCTTGTTGCACTCGATTGTAGACAGCCTTGGGATCGCTCTTTGGTTTTTCTTTCAGCACCGAAGTCAGGGCAGTGCCAGTATATTCTACATAAGCATCAATTTGTCCAGAAATTAGAGCTTGATGACAAACAAATGTACCGCCCAAATAGAGACGGCGATCAACTTGCAAATCTGTCTTGGCTTCAATTGCTTGCGCCAAAAGTTCACCCAGGATAATTTGCTCAGTGAAATTCTTTGAGGCGACGACGATGCGCCGATTCGAGTTATGGCTGCAACCTGCGATCGCTAACAGACAAATTATAGACAGAAATCGCTTCATAATCCTTATTTCAACGCCAATGAACGCAAACTAATGCAGAGATAAGAATTAAAAATTAGCATCTAACAAGTACCTCTCTTTCGACCTTTGCACCCTTAAAAATCATTTTTTTATAGTTAAAACATTCTCAACCAATCCTAAGATAAAATCTGCCAACAACGCCATCAAAGCCGCCGGAATCGCACCTGCCAAAATTAAATTGTTATCTAAGATTGCCACGCCTCGGAAAATAAATTGTCCTAGTCCACCAGCACCAATTACGGCAGCAATTGTCGCCACACCAATACAAATTACTGTTGCCACCCGTACACCTGCTAAAATAAAGCCTAAAGCCAGCGGCAACTCAACTTGAAATAATAGCTGCCAATCTGTCATTCCCATGCCTCTACCAGCTTCGCGGATGGCTGGATCTACTTTAATAATACCTGTGTAAGTGTTGCGAATAATCGGTAGCAGGGAATACAGTACAAGAGCAACAATCGCTGGACGCGCACCAATTCCTCCTAGCAATGGCAGTGGGATCAGAAAGCCAAACAGTGCCAGACTGGGAATTGTTTGCATGACGTTTGCAAAGCCTAAAATTAGTTGGTGGAATTTAGTGCGAGTACACAATATCCCCAGCGGAATTCCCAACAAAATAGCAATTCCAATAGAAACTCCTACCAAGAACAAATGTTCCCGCGTGTACTGAAAGAGTTCAGCGCCATACAAGTTGAAAAAATTATTCAAATTCATTATTTTAAGTGTGGTAATAGATAATGGGTATTATTCACCAATTAGCCATTAGCCAAAATTGGGTTTCCAGCTTGCAAACATTGAGTGTAGGCGCGAACTTCGTCTGCTTCTGATTGCAAAAATTCACTTGGTGTACCCAGCACTACTAAGCGTCCTTCGTGCATTAAACCAATTCTGGAAGCTAAAATAAATGCTTCTTGAATGTCATGGGTGACAAAGACAATTGTTTTACTCAGTTGCTGTTGCAATTGACGTACTTCGCGCTGAATTTCCAACCTGGTGACGGGATCTAGTGCGCCGAAGGGTTCGTCCATTAGCAAAATTGGCGGATCTGCTGCTAAGGCGCGTGCTACGCCTACGCGCTGTCTTTGTCCTCCTGAGAGTTCGTGGGGATATCTGGGTGCAAATTTCTGGGGATCTAAGCCAACTAGGTGCAATAGTTCCGAGGCTCTTTGGCGGATGCGATCGCTCTTCCATCCCTCCAGCGCAGGCACTAATCCTACATTCCGTTCTACGGTGAAATGGGGAAACAAGCCAGTTTCTTGAATTACGTAGCCAATTTGCCGCCGCAACTTAATCGGGTTCCATTCTCTGGTCGAAATCCCTTCAACCCTCACTTCCCCGCTTGTTGGCATCAGCAAGGCATTAATTAGCTTCATTGTCGTGGTCTTGCCGCAGCCACTCCTTCCCAGTAACACCAGAGTCTCACCTTGCTGGATGCTGAAACTGAGATTTGATATCAGGGGTCGTCCGTTTACTGAGTAGGTAACGTTGTCAAATTCAACTGCGTTGTGATTATTTTGGGGCATTTTGTAGGGATTGGCTATCTTTCGATTAGTTTTTAGCTTAATCGATGATGCTGATACTCAGCGCAAGGATTAAAAAGTTTCAAAAGAGTTTTTAATTTGTATCGCACCTAACTTTTTGAGATGTCTAGATTAAATAATAGAAATATTATTTAATAAAATATTGCGAGATACTTCTTCCTTATCCAGATTATTGTATCAGAGAAAATAAAGTAAAGTCTAGTAGTTGAAATAAAAAATTTTCTCTTTCCTAGCCTCCCGCATTCCCAGCGGGAAACTAAGGCGACCGCCTCATATTCTCTGTAAGTTTTTTGGGTGTAAGGGGGCTAGAATGAGTTCCCAGCCGTTGGCTAGGAACGAGCTATTAGCAATTAGCTACTAACTTTTTTTGCGTTCTTTCAGCTTCAGCAAGATTTCCGCGTGAACTTCGCGGGTAATCGGATAAAAATACGCCAAAACTAAGCCACAAATCAAAAAAATCATGGGTAGAGGGCCAACAGCAAAGCGGATAGCTTGTAGCGCCGAATCTGGTTGTACTGGTAGCATACTTTGTCCCGGAACAGCTTCTTTAAAGCCAGATGTTTCTAAAGCCATTCCCACCAAAAACAAGCCGAAGGCTAAACCAAATTTTTGCAGCAAAACCATGAAACCATAAAAAATCCCTTCGCGGCGCTGTCCGGTTTGTAGTTCATCGAGTTCTATCACATCTGGCATCATCGACCAAGGGATGAGATAAGCTGTGGAAATACCGAAACCTGCCATTACCGCTAAAAGGTACATCAAACCTATTTGATTGGGCTGTAAGAAAAACAGTCCCACTTGTGCTATTATCCATACGCTCATTCCCATAAAATAAACAGCTTTTTTACCAAATCGCTTACTCAAAGCACTCCAGACAAATAGCATTAAAAGGGCGGTACCTTGAACCCCAATAAGCACACTTGGGACATCTGATTCTTTAAGGCGCATCCAGTTGACGACAAAGTAGGGAATAACGCTGGCTGTCAACTGTACAGCTAACCAGGAACAAAGATAGATACCGATAACGAAGAGAAAAGCGCGGTTGCTGAAAACGATTTTTAGCTGTTCGCCAATTGGGAGAGATGCTGGTTGTTCAGTTTCAATGCGTCTTCGTTCAAAAAACATAACGCGATCGCGTATTCCGAAAACGCACCAATATAATGATAAAACCGAAATTACTGTACAAACTGCCGCTAAAACGACATACTGTTGCTGGCGGTCAGCAATGTTTTCAAAAATAACTTTCGCTAAAATCAACGATAAAATACTACCGCCAATGGAAAAAGTAAAGCGAAAGCTATTAAGACTGGTGCGTTCGTTGTAATCTTGAGTCAGTTCTGGAGTAAGTGCGGTATAAGGTAAATTCACAACGGTGTAAAACACCTGAGACAACACCCCAATCGCCACGTAATACCAAAACAACCCCCACATTTGAACCGTTGGTTCGCCGCTAAATCGCGGTACAATCCACTGTAAAAAAAAGAATATTCCAAAAGGAATAGCTCCATAAAATATCCAGGGAAGACGACGACCCCAACGACGAGATTTCGTTTTGTCCGTCAACACCCCCACAAAAGGATCGTTAACCGCATCCCAGATTTTCCCAATCAGCAGAATGCTACCCGCCAACCCCGCCGGGATACCAGCGACATTAGTAAAGAAAATTAGCAGGAAAAATACTGCAATATTGGCAGTAATCGCTGGGCCTAAATCCCCTGCACCATAAGCCAGTTTTGTTTTGAAGTCCAGCTTGTCATTTTCAGGAGTTGGTTGGGGATAGTGTTCGGGGGAAGAATTGTTCATAACGGCTTGCGCTCATAATAAAATAAATGGCTCGCCACTTAGTATTAGATCGAAATCGCACACCTCATGGCAGACCTTTACGTTTCTTGGTCAGATTACCACCAAAAGATTGAACAGTTGGCGGTGAAGATTTATCAATCCCACTGGGAGTTTAACCAGATAGTCTGCCTTGCAAGGGGCGGTCTGCGGGTGGGTGATATTTTATCGCGGATTTACTGCAAACCGTTGGCGATTTTAGCTACCACTTCTTACGGTGGCCCAGGCGATCGCGTCCGGGGTTCTCTTACTTTCTCCCACACCCTGACGATGACAACCGCCAAGTTAGGCAACAAAGTCCTCTTAGTCGATGACTTAGTAGATTCTGGTGTCACTCTCCGGGAAACTATCCCCTGGCTGAAGCAGCACTTTGCCGCTGATGTTGAGGAAATTCGCACCGCCGTCATCTGGTGGAAAGCTTGCTCGGTCATCGAGCCTGACTACTACGCCGACTATCTCCCAGACGACCCCTGGATTCACCAGCCTTTTGAAAAATACGAGCAAATTAGTCCAGCTGAGCTGGCGGCGAATTATCAGCAATTAGCAGTTAGCGAGTAGCTATTAGCTTTTAAAAGACTACGGCACAACTAATTGTATTTGTCAACAGCCCTCTCTGAGAGGGTTCTAATTCGGCACGGAAAAATTTATTGGAAAATTTTCGGTTTGAGCAGGCAATTTCTACGATATTTCAAGGGCTTTAGGTTACTATAGTTATAATTGAATTCCTATGGGTAATAGTGTTAATCATAGAATAAGGATTATAAAATAATTTGATTAGCTTAGCAAACTGAAATAAATTAAGCAAGCCCTGAAACATCGTGAATGCGTTAATTTATTAAAAATGATTCTCAATATAACTGTTGAGGTTTCCTGACAGATATAAAAATATCAAAACAGAGTCCAAGAAAAATATTTTTTATACTAATAATTTATAGTTGATTTATTTAACAAGTCAGCGGATGGGAGCATCAGTCGTAGCATAGTGGCATAAACCATTGTTCCACTCACTTCTAAGATGCGAGTTCTATTTGTTTGTACTGGAAACACTTGTCGTAGCCCGATGGCAGAAGAGCTATTTCGGAAAAAGGTTGGGGAACTGAGGCAAAGGTGTGAAATTGAGGTGCGATCGGCGGGACTTCATAAATTTAAGAGTTTTCCAGTGTCGCCCCATGCTGTAACCGTATTGTCAGAGTACGGTATTGAGTGCGATCGCGAACCAGTGGGGATAAATGCAGAACTAATCGAGTGGGCAGATTTGGTGCTGACAATGACGAGGTTTCATAAAAATGTAGCGATCGCTATATTTCCCGAAATTATCGCCAAAACTTTTACCCTCAAAGAATTTGTGCGATCGCAAAATTCCTTAGATATTAGCGATCCCGTTGGCAAATCCTTATCCACCTATCGGCAATGCGCTGCTGAAATCGACTTTGCACTCAATCTTTTATTGGAGTTACTCCAAGTTGAGCCTTTTTCTCTCCCTACCCCTAACCCCTTACCCCGCACACTACCCCTGTTAAGGTGGCTGATTAAACTAATCACAACTAACTACCGACCAAACAACAACAACCAAACTGGCAGAGTAAAAAGCAAACCTGTAGATCCCACAGCCAAAGCTGTCACCGTCAAATTGCGGTCAAGATCGTAAGCTTCCGCCAGAATCAGAGTAGCAAAAGCTGGAGGCATCGCCATTTGTAAAACAATGACCAACAGAGGCGAACCACTTACACCCAGCAGCAATAATCCAATACCCAACAGCATTGGCACCAGCAGCATTTTAATCCCCAAACTGACCCCCGCCTGCCCCAGACTATCCCAGTCAGAAAGCTGACTCAGGCGCATTCCAATTAACACCAGAGACAAAGCCACTGCACCCCAACCGCACAACCGCAAACTCTCCTCGATAGGGTTAGATAACGGCAAGTTGCGAAAAACTAACCCCAAGGCAAAACTCCACAACGCCGGATTAATAACCACAGCCTGAAGGATTTTCCAGTGACTTTGCGCCCCCATCCCAAAACGTGCAGCCAAGACAACACCCAAACCGTAAGCCCCTAACGTAGTGCCAAGCAAATCGTAGAATAATGCCCAGCCAAAGTATTGCGAACCCACCAAAGCCAGCGTCACCGGATAACCCAGATACCCAGTGTTACCGACCATTGAGGCTAACAGGAAACTTCCCTGAGTTGGTTTACTCCAAAGAAGGGATTGGGTATTAGGGATTGGGGATTGGGGATTAGGTGAACCGGAAGAAATATGTGCATTATTCTGTCCCCCAGTCAACCGTCCCCAGCCCCCAGCCCCCAATCCCCACCTCCCAATCCCTTCTTTCCCCCCTTGCAAGGCAATCCAGATCCAAGCTAAGCCAGCCCCGAAGAAAATAGCCACCCAAGCGGCGACCGATGCAATCCAAATTGGCCCGGATAAATCGGCGTGGCGCAGAAACGCAAAAATGCTGATCGGTACGCCAATCCAAAAGAGAAATTTGCCTAAATATGCCGGAACCACTTTGGGCAGTTGACGACCTAAAATCCATCCCAGCAGAACACTGCCACCCAGCCGAAGATAAAGTTCTAAAAGCTGAGTTACTAGAGGGGGCATGATTTCCTGAGTTGTAAACAATAGTAGTAGACTGGCACCTGTATGCTACTTTGCCAGTCTCTATTTATGTTAAGCATCACGCTTAAAGATGAAGAAGGGAATACACAACAGATGTTGATAGGCCGACGTGCGTTTAAAATTCCTGTAGAGACGGGATTTTGGTTGATACAAGTAAAGTTCAGTCTCACTGCTGTTGTGATTCTAAAAATTAACCACTAAAAATTAATAGGAGTGGCTGTTTTGGATAACGCGGGTATACCTGGAAAACCCCCAGAAACCTCAGTACCGCCGATAGACGATATTCCAGAGGCGTTGCGGGATACACCTAAAATTAAACGTCGGCGACGATTTAAGCCGATACTATTACTTGGCGGTTTGCTAGGATTAGGAGCGATCGCTTTGCTTGTGGGTATTTTCTTACCTCGTCCCACACCCCAGTCGAGTGCGTCAACTTCCCAACCGAAGCCCAGTCAAACCAGTCCAACGCCCACAGTAACACCCCAAGCCACCATCTTCGGACACTTTTCCTACCCGGAAGCACCCGCCTCAGACCTGCAACCAATTTCATTTAATGGTCGCCTGAAAATGCGTAAAGCTGCTGCTAGACAATTTCAAGCAATGGTAGCAGCAGCACGAGCGTCGGGTGTTAATATAGTTCCAATTTCCGGTTTCCGCTCTATTGATGAGCAGAAGCACTTATTTTTTGATACCAAAGCGCAACGGGGACAGTCAGCTAGCGAACGAGCTAAAGTCAGTGCGCCTCCAGGCTACAGCGAACATCATACTGGCTACGCGGTAGACATTGGCGATGGAAACGTTCCGGCAACAAATCTCAGCCCCAGATTTGAAAATACAGCTGCCTTCAAGTGGCTTGTGAAAAATGCCCCCTTCTATAGCTTTGAAATATCATTTCCCAAAAATAATCCCCAAGGTGTTAGTTATGAGCCTTGGCACTGGCGCTTTGTTGGTGATAGCCACAGTCTAGAAACATTCTACAAAGCCAAAAATTCCGAAAACACTCAGCAATCAGAATTAACTAAACCTTCCCCAGTCCCTACTCTCCAGTTCCCAGTTCCTAGTCCCTCCTCCCCAGTCCCCACTCTCCAATTCCCAGTTCCCAGTCCCTCCTACCCAGTCCCCAGCCCCTAAAAAATGCAGCAAACCGCCCTAAATTTAATTGCCATTGGTGTTTTTGCAATTACGCTTTCTAGTCTGCTGGGGCCAATGTTTAACATATCACCAGCAATCCCCGCGATCGCTACTTTTGGCATCATGGGACTTTTCACCCTCGACACCCTCACCTTTCAAGGTAAAGCTGGTACAATCTTTTTGGATTTGTTAGCCGGGAAAAATCCCCAACATCGCGATCGCATCCTGCGCCACGAAGCCGGACACTTCCTTGTCGCTTACTTACTCGAAATTCCGATCACAGGTTACACTCTCAGCGCCTGGGAAACCTTCCGACAAGGAATTTCCGGACTTGGAGGAGTGACATTTGATACCCAGAAATTGCAGCAAGACTTCCCCTCACCTTGGGAAATGCAAGTTATCCTAGATCGCTTCTGCACTGTCTGGATGGCTGGTATCGCCGCCGAAACTATAGTTTATGGCAGTGCAGAGGGAGGCGCGGAAGATCGCCAGAAAATTAGATATGCTTTGACACAGTTGGGAATTCCCGTCAGCAACCAAGAGCAAAAAGAGCGTGCCAGTGCTTTACAAGCACGTACCTTGCTTGAGGAAAACTCTCACGCTTACCAAGCCTTGGTAACTGCAATGGAACAACGCGCCTCCGTGGAAGATTGCTATCAGGTAATTGGACAACATCTTGTTAGTAGTTAGTTGTCTGTTGTTAATAATTAATCACTAAGATTTTTTTTCTAACTTGCTAGACTTTACTATATTTTTCTGGTAGTATGAAGTCGATAAGGAAGAAATATCTACTAATATTTTCTACTTAACAAATTTTCAAAATTAAATAATACCCGGCTCAGCACCAGCTAGTAGTGAGTAAAATTTATTTTACTCACTCACAACTCGGTTGCGACCATCAGATTTAGCTTGCAACAGATTTTCGTCGGCGCGTTGCAGCAAACTCACACCTTTAGGATCGTCCGCGTCATTGAGAGTGCTTGATCCCAGGCTGATAGTAATATTCAGCGCCGTTGTGGGATTAATACTGAAAGGTTGGTCGCCGATCAGATGACGCAGGCGGTGAGCTACCATAGGAGCTTCTTGGGAATCTGTGTTGCTGAGAATAACGACAAATTCCTCACCGCCGTAGCGGAAGAGAGTGTCTTGAAAGCGCAAATTGTGCAGCAGACGGGCGGAGAGAAGTTGGAGAACGCGATCGCCCACCAAATGTCCGTAGTTATCATTAATAGACTTAAAAAAGTCCACATCTAAAATAACCAAGCTTAGCGGACGTAAGCGAATACGAGCATTTTGAACTTGTCGGGGCAGCTCCCATTCTAAGGCGCGACGATTATTTAATTCCGTCAAAGGGTCAGCCAGCGCCATTGTTGACAACAAATCGTTAGTTCGCATCAACTGGCGATAGTTCTGCACCTTCCGTAATCCCGCCTGAATTTGCGCCAGCAGCAAGCGATTTTGTAACTGCATCTCTTTTTGTGCAAGGGCTGCACTTTTTTTTCTTACAGGAGCAATTTGCAAATAAGCATCTGCCCCTTTTTCCAAAGCTTCGCAAGAAAGCGCCATTTCCCCTTGCCGATTCCAGAGCGTCCGTTCGCGGGTAATCTGGGGACGATCTTCTACAAGGATGCAGTAAATTCCGGAAACCTGAGTTTGTTGTTTGATCTGACAACATAATTCCAGACTGCCTTCAAAGCGTGCCTGCACAATTACAATATGAGGCAGCCGGTTCTCAAGCATCGGCATCACCTCATCCATCTGAGAGAGTGCCTCCACCCGGAGAGCGGTTAAATCGCTAATCCGCTTGAGAAACGTGGCAATAAAGGCATCACCTCCAACGACCAGAACAAAAGCATCCATTAGCGTAGGCATACTTGGAGAATCAGGGCGCTGTTCCTGCTGACAAATTGTGGGAACTTTAACCACTAGAGATAATTAGAGCAACGACAGAAACGAACAGGCAAAAGACCCTGATACTAAATAAGCGTGCATATTGTGGGTGTGGGACAAGTGCAGCCAATTATTTTTGAGGTTATACACTTTAACCGGCTAGCACGACCAGACTGTAACCTTATCCTTAGCACTTCTTTTACATTTTGTTACATTTGGATACTACAAGTCTTCAAGATGACGATTCCACTGCTGACGGCCAACTTTCTGAAATCTTCACAAAAAACCGCCACAGCCCCAGGTTCTTGAAGCGCTTGTAAGCAGAGCCTTTATATTTATGCTGGCAGATGATAGCTATTTATTGCCAGTGTTCAGGTAAATGCTGGGAAGGGAAACGCGATCGCGCCTCTATATCTGCACTTCACCCCCCCTCTGGAATCCGCTAGTAATAAGATTTTTCGTGCTATGAGGCAAACAGCTAGATCCACCACCAGAAGAAATCATTCGGCAAATTCTAGAGGAAATCAGGCGTAATTGCTTACTCCATTTCTACCCAGATGAGGTGTAGTTTGTATTAATTTTTAATAAACATAAAAGCCAGCTAGGGCATCACCCAACTGGCTGATAATTAATGCAAGCGTTGCTTCGTAAGGTTATTGATAACCTTCAACAGTGTGACCTGTCGCCACGATCGCTTGTTTAATTGTCTCTTCAGAAGCTTGAGCTTCCACTGTCACCGTCTTGGCTTGTACATCCACTTCCACCTTGGCATCAGGTTCCATAGTCTGGATAGTTTCGGTGATCGTTTCTGCACAGCCATTACAGACGATAGTGGGAACTTTTACTTTAAGTGCCATCGATTAATCCCAAATAATTGCGGTTATTTTCAAACCTTTATTTTACCGCCAGATGAATAGGAAGAAATCTATCTTAGGCGATGAGCCTATTAAAAAACCCTATAAAAAATTTTAGGGCTTAGTCAAGTGCGACTAAGCCCGTTAAAACGAAAGAGTTAGTTTTTTCAACAATTAAACATCAACTACTAGGGTGGACAATTAAGCAGCTTCACCTCTCACTTTTCCCGCATGGTCGTCTCTTCTTAGACCCTGGTTTGGCGTTGCCCTCTAAAGGCGTTTGCCACTGCCATCTATGCTTGGTGGGCTACTGCTGCACTTGGGTCACAGACCGGGGACACCGCGCCTATGTCTCCCATTCGTTTTATCTTCCTCCTCTTTATCTCTCACTTCTTGGTGTCCACTATTAAATTAACATCCTCTTCACTGGAGGATCTGCTGAATTTACCAAACTTGACGTATTTTTACGAATTGCAGTTAACCATTAAACAATTGCAACTTTTACTAGGATTGCTACTCTAAGGCTGGAGGTGATGCAACAAGGCATAAACAAATGTAAAAATAGATAACACGTTGACCGAAACCAATCCCTTGTAAACTCCCATGTCTTCTTTTCCCCAGTTCCTTAGCGGTAGTGAAATTCGGCAAAAATTCCTCGACTTCTACGCTTCTCGTGGACATCAAATTTTGCCGAGTGCTTCTCTGGTACCAGAAGATCCCACCGTACTGCTGACGATCGCTGGGATGCTGCCATTTAAGCCAATATTTTTGGGACAGCGATCGCCCGAATTTCCCCGCGCCACCACCTCGCAAAAGTGCATCCGCACCAACGATATCGAAAACGTAGGACGCACCGCCCGACATCACACATTTTTTGAGATGCTGGGAAATTTCAGCTTTGGGGATTATTTCAAAGAACAAGCGATCTCCTGGGGTTGGGAACTGTCAACACAAGTCTTTGGCTTACCCCCAGAACGCCTTGTAGTGAGTGTCTTCCGGGAAGATGACGAAGCATTTGCCATCTGGAGGGATAAAATTGGCGTTTCGCCACAGCGCATCCAGCGTTTAGGAGAAGATGATAACTTCTGGGTATCTGGCCCCACTGGTCCTTGCGGCCCCTGTTCAGAAATATACTATGACTTCCACCCGGAACGCGGCGACGAACACATCAATCTAGAGGATGATACTCGGTTCATCGAGTTTTATAACTTGGTGTTCATGCAATACAACCGGGATGCAGAAGGTAATTTAACACCACTTGCTAATAAGAATATCGACACCGGAATGGGACTGGAACGGATGGCGCAAATCCTCCAGAAAGTTCCGAATAATTACGAAACAGACCTGATTTTCCCAATTATCAAAACAGCGGCCCAAATTGCCGGAATTGACTACGCCAGCAGCGACGAGAAAACCAAAGTTTCTCTGAAGGTAATTGGCGATCACGTCCGGGCAGTTGTCCACATGATAGCTGATGAAATCCGCGCCTCGAATATTGGACGGGGTTATATTTTGCGGCGATTAATTCGGCGCGTGGTGCGTCACGGGCGGCTGATTGGCATTGAAGGTGAGTTTACAACGAAAGTGGCAGACACTGCGATCGCGCTTTCCGAATCTGCATACCCCAACGTCCGTATCCGAGAAGCACAAATTAAAGCTGAATTGCAACGAGAAGAAACCCGCTTTCTCAAAACTTTGGAAAGAGGCGAAAAACTGCTGGAGGAAATTATCCAGCAAGTTAAGAAAGAAGGAAAAACCGAAATTAGCGGTGAAAGTGCTTTTACCCTCTACGACACCTACGGCTTCCCCTTAGAACTAACTCAAGAAGTTGCTGAGGAAGAAGGAATTACCGTAGACGTGGAAGGTTTCAATGTGGCGATGGAACAACAGCAAACGCGATCGCAATCAGCCCACGAAACTATCGATTTAACCGTACAAGGTTCTCTCGATAAATTAGCTGAGGATATCCACTCTACTGAATTTCTCGGTTATACCCAACCCGTCAGCCAATCCCAGGTAGAAGCAATACTTGTAGAAGGCTTCTCTGTGGAAGCGGCGGAAGCGGGAACAAGCGTACAAATAATCCTCGATCAAACCCCGTTCTATGCAGAATCAGGAGGACAAATAGGCGATCGCGGCTACATTTCCGGCGATTCAGTTTTGGTACGAGTTGAAGATGTCAAAAAAGAATCAGATTTCTTTGTCCACTTCGGTCGCATCGAACGGGGTACGCTGCGGTTAGAAGATACCGTTACTGCCCAAATTGACTTAGCTTGTCGTCGTCGCGTTCAAGCGCACCACACAGCAACTCACCTATTACAATCAGCTTTGAAAAAGTTTGTCGATGACGAAATTTCCCAAGCTGGTTCTTTGGTGGCTTTCGACAGGCTGCGCTTTGACTTTAACTGTCCTCGTCCCGTGACACCAGAAGAGTTGCAACAAATTGAGGAACAGATTAATACTTGGATTGCAGAAGCACACCACGCCCATACTGAAGTATTGCCCATAGCTGAGGCAAAAGCAAAAGGCGCGATCGCGATGTTTGGGGAAAAATATGGCGATGAAGTGCGGGTACTAGATATTTCCGGTGTTTCTATGGAATTGTGTGGCGGTACTCATGTGAGTAATACCGCTGAAATTGGGCTATTTAAAATAGTCTCCGAGGCGGGAGTAGCATCAGGTATCCGACGTATTGAAGCTGTCGCCGGGCCAGCAGTTCTGGAATACTTGAATGTACGGGATAAAGTGGTTAAAGAGTTAAGCGATCGCTTTAAAGTCAAACCCGAAGAAATCCCCGACAGAATTACCAACCTCCAGAACGAATTAAAATCATCCCAAAAGCAATTAGAAGCATTAAAAGCAGAACTCGCCTTTGCCAAATCTGACCAATTACTCAGCACTGCCCAAACAGTTGGCGATTTCCAAATTCTAGTTGCCGAATTGGGAGACGTAGACGCAGAATCCCTAAAAACTGCCGCTGAAAGATTGCTGCAAAAATTGGGTAATGGTGCTGTATTCTTGGCATCAATTCCCGAACCAGACAAAGTAAGTTTGGTGGCACATTTTAGCCCAGATGTTAATAAAAAAGGATTGCAAGCTGGTAAATTTATCGGCGCGATCGCCAAAATTTGCGGCGGCGGTGGCGGCGGACGACCCAACTTAGCGCAAGCTGGCGGACGCGATCCAAGTAAACTGAAAGAAGCCTTAGAAACAGCACGCGCCCAGCTTCTTGAAGGTTTGCAATAAGTCCCATAGGGTGGGCTTTTGCCCACCTTACAAAATCTTCTCTTCTAGTCTTTAGCTTAGTATTATACAGCGTCTAAGCAATTTATTTTATTATCTAAAATCTATGAATAAAGCAACACAAACATCCGCATTTTAACAAGCAATTGAAGCAGTATAGCAATCCTATTTGAGTTGTGAGGTGCTAGCGCTTTAGATACCCGACTTCTCTAAGAAGTCGGGTATCTCGGCTTATAGTAAGTTGGATTGGGGGTAAGCGAAACTCAACCCATGTAAAAGAATAGTTGGGTTTCCTGCCTCAACTTAACCTATATATTTTCATTATTTAGCTACCATAAGGTCAAAAGGGTATCAGGGGAAATTATATTTGGAAATTACAGGATCGTATATTTTTAAAAACGCTCAGACACAGTTCCACTCAGCCTTAAGCAAGTCTTAGATTATAGAATGTTCTCCGGTTTAAGTTATGTTGTGGATGTAGCTCGTCAGTACCCGCATAGCTGACCGCTCATTTAGGTGCATGAAACTGCGCGAGAAAACACTGCTGGCGATTGGCGTGACCGTTGTAAGTTTGATTGGGGTGTTGTATCTCACCTCATCAACCATCTTGGTGAACGGCTTCGCCAAATTGCAAGAACGGGAGGCTTACCGGAACGCTCAACGAGTTCAGGATGCCCTCTCTAACTACCTTAGCGATTTCAGCGCCTTGAACGATCAATGGGCGGTGTGGGATGACACCTATAAGTTTATTAAGGATGGCAACAGCCTCTATATCGAGCAAAATCTGAACGATTTTTCCTTACGACCACTCAAATCCAACTTGATACTGTTTATCAACTCTAAAGGTGAATTGGTTATCGGTCGCAGCTTCGACTTAAAGCAGCACCAGGTAGTACCTATTCCCAAAAACGTCCAAACATACCTGACGGCTAATCGTTACCTGCTACAAGATCCCCAGCAACAGCCGCGTACCGGGATAGTTCTCCTCCCAGATGGCCCAATGGCGATCGCAGCGGGGCCGATTCTAAATAGCCAAGGTCAAGGGTCTAGTCGGGGGACGCTGATCTTAGGGCGATACTTGGATGCTGAAAAAATTCAGTATTTAAGTAAATTGACCCATTTGCCCATCACTGCATACCAAGTAAACGACCCGCAATTGCCCTCTGATTTCCAATCGGTGCGTTCTGCTTTGTCCAAAATGTCCGATTCTTCCATTCTCGTCAAACCTCTCAGGGATGGTTTGGTGGTGGGATATGTTTTGCTGCGGGATATCTACGGAAAACCTGCGCTACTGCTACGAGTGGATCTGCCCAAAGAATTTTATCAACAAAGCCGATTCCTGCTAACTTATCTAGTGGTTAGCTTAGGCATATCAACCTTGGTGGTAGGTATCTTGTTTACTGGTGCAACTCTATTACTCTTAGAAAAATTGGTGTTGTCGCGCCTCGCTTATCTCAGCACTGAAGTTAAAAGTATTGGCAGCAGTGGCGATCTTTCCATGCGCGTGTTAAGCGCTGGCAAAGATGAGTTATCAATCCTGGCGCGGACAATTAACTGGATGCTAGAAGCTTTAGAATCGTCTTTAAAAGATTTAACAGCGGAACAGGAAAAGGCTGAGCGACTGCTGCAAAATATCTTACCGCAAGCGATCGCAGATCGCTTGAAAAAAGAACAGCGTACTATTGCGGACAACTTCGCTGAGGTAACGGTGTTATTTGCTGATATCGTTGGCTTTACCCAGCTAGCTGCTCAGACATCGCCTGTAGAACTGGTAAACTTGCTCAACCAAATTTTCTCAGCTTTTGACCAATTGGCTGAACAGCATGGGTTGGAGAAAATCAAGACAATTGGCGACGCTTATATGGTTGTTGGCGGTTTACCCACGCCGCGAGAGGATCATGCGGAAGCGATCGCGCAAATGGCTCTTGATATGCAAAATGAAATTACCCGATTCAATATCGCCAATGGTTTAAACTTCAGCATCCGCATTGGCATCAACACTGGGCCAGTTGTGGCGGGAGTAATCGGTCTGAAAAAATTTATCTACGATCTATGGGGAGACACTGTTAATATCGCTAGCCGCATGGAATCTCACGGTAAGCCTGGGTCTATTCAACTAACTGCCGCAACTAAAGAGTGCTTACACGATAAGTATCACTTGCAGGAGCGAGGTTCTATCCAAATCAAAGGAAAAGGAGAAATGACAACTTATCTACTCATTGGCATCAAAACTGAATCCTGAGTTAAAAGATTGTTATACCCCTCCCCCTCTTACCACTTAACCCAATTTAGAAAGGCAGAAATCTATGGCACGAATTAATCCCTACACAATACAAATGCAAGTTAGCCGGATGTTTCAGGATGGGCAAGCTTTTTTTGCCACAATGAAAGTGCAGGATTGGTTGAAGGAACGGAATGAAGATCCCGCAGCCTACGATATCATTTTCCATCAGAAACCAGCAGCGCCGGGAGCGATAGAAGCGATCGCTATTCATATTGAACTGCGCCGTCGAGATGGGCAACCTGTCGATTCCTGGCTGCAAGAAGAAGCCAATCGTCACGCCTAACAAATACACGATAGTTCATGGCAATAAGCCATGAACTATGACCAAAAAGAGCGTTACTTCTGGAATGCTCTTTTTTTGTGATGTAGATATTTCTATAGCAATCCTAAATATTACCTGTCGCTCTCGTGATGCCCGCGCTACTCACTTAGCTATATTACCTTCTCAAGGAATGGGAATGAAATCAACTCAGCGCTGGATTTTGGCTTTTTGCCTTTACTTTCTTATTCTGCTAACAATTATTGTCTTAGCTTATCGGGGCATTCTCCCTGTCAAAATCTCAGCGATTCCCTTCTATGACACAATTGGACACTTTGTATTATTAGGAATTGCCTCTTATTTAGCTCATAAATCTCTTGGTAAGAGAATGATTAAAACTTGGCCTTTGGCAATTACCATGCCACTGGGCCCAATTCTCGTTAGCATCTTTGCCATTGTGGATGAGAGTTTGCAGATGCTTTCACCCCTTCGCACCTCCACTTTGTCTGATCTTGTTGCTAACCTGGTGGGAATCTGGTTCTTTTACTGGTTAGCATCGCGCTAATGCAAGTTTTTTGATAATCAGTTCAGCCGCTTACCTTTTTGCAATCCACTACAGGGGTAAGCGTTTCCCTGTGTCTGCGGACTTAAGCCACAGGGTTAATGACAGGATAGACTGGCGGATTTATTTTAGATTTATAAGGATTTAGATTGTTTAACTCTACTCCCAACACTTTAAAGATTTTACAGAATCTTAATCAAAAAGTCTGTCATGTTTTCGGAATCTTTAAAAGACTTTTTGTATAAAGGAAGTAGGGCTAAAAGTAAAACCTAATGAGTTGAATTAAAAGAATCAAAGAATCAATTTTTGCGAGGAGGTTTATATGTCATTTCGCTACAACCAAAACCAAGCTCCCTTTGTGAGAATTGTTTACTCTAAAGTCAAAGTAAACGGAAAAGTCGAATTGGTGCCGTTGGAACTGTATGCCGATGGCTCTGTTAAAAGAGCAAGTTAAAAACAGGTAATTGAGAAAAGTGAGGAGTTAAGAATTTTTAACTCCTCACTTTCCCTTTTAAAAAAATATTTTGTCCGGTTCTGTACCCCAGCGGAGGAATACTCTACAATACAGCGAATAAGCTAGCGTTCATGGTTTAAAGACTACAAACCCTATGGGTGGTGTGAGACAGTACGAGAATTCGATGATGTCTGAGAAACCCGAACATTTTCCTGTGTTGGGAGTTCCCGTTCACCTGTTGGATGACTATTCCAGCTGGTTAATCTCGCGCCTAGAGCGGAGGATGGGCAGTCATGTGGTGACGCTAAATGCAGAAATGGCAATGCAGGCAGAAGGCAACCCCACTCTGAGCGAAATTATTCGCTCCGCAGAGCTGGTGATTCCGGATGGAGCTGGTGTCGTACTATACTTGCGGCTAAAGGGTAGACGCTTACGCCGCTGTCCCGGAATTGAATTGGCAGAGTCACTATTGCGGCAAGCTGGACAATTGGAACAGTGTCCGGTTTTCTTCTTTGGAGGCGCACCGGGAGTTGCCCAGACGGCGGCGGAGGTTTGGAGAGGTAAAATACCAGGGGTAGCGATCGCAGGTACTCAACACGGCTACTTATCGCCCGAAGCTGAACTAGAATTTATCCAAACCCTCAAAGACTTACAGCCCCGCCTAATTTTCGTAGGTTTAGGCGTTCCTCGTCAGGAATTATGGATAGCCCAACATCGCCACCTATGTCCGCAAGCAATTTGGATCGGTGTTGGCGGTAGCCTGGACATCTGGGCGGGGATAAAATCGAGAGCACCCGCCTGGTTTCGAGATAATCACCTGGAATGGCTTTATCGACTGTATCAAGAACCCTGGCGCTGGCGGCGAATGATGGCTTTACCGCAATTTGCCTTAAAAGCTGTGGTAAAAAATTATCAGTTTTGATGGTCATTAGTCATTGGCACCAAGTAGGACTATAGCAATCCTTGGCAGAATCGTGAAATAATTCTTCCTTTGTAGTGCAGGATGAATGGTTGCGGCTTGCCCTGTCCTACGATTTACAACGGCTATAGCAGTCCTAAATGATTCATGAAGGCGAGATCCCCGACTTCTTTAAGAAGTCGGGGATCTGAAACGCTAACATTTCACAACTCAAATAGGATTGCTATATAACTAAAGACGAAAAAACTATACACTTAATAACTTTTTTATGACCACAACTTCTGGTCATCCCGGTATTGGCAAAAATCATCAACATCAGGCAATGAATGCTGATGCGGGAGATGAATTGCGGGGGATGGTAAAATTGCGCTCCGTGAAAAAAATCTATCCTAATGGCAGTTGTGGGCTATTAGATGTCAACCTGGAAGTCAAGCGGGGGGATTTCATATTCGTCACTGGGCCTTCTGGTTCTGGTAAGTCAACACTTCTGAAGTTGCTGTACGGGGAAGAACGTCCCACTGATGGCGAAGTAATTGTCGATAACTGTAACGTCGGACAACTGCGCGGACACAAGTTGTCTTTGCTACGGCGGCGGATTGGCGTTGTGTTTCAAGACTACAAACTCATCCCCCGGCGCACGGTGACGGAAAATATTTCCTTTGTCCTGTGGGCGCAAGGCTTCACTCACAAGGAAATTGAGCGTCGTTTAGTTCCCACCCTGAAGCTGGTAGGTTTACAGCATAAAGCCAGCTGTTTTCCAGAGGAACTGTCTGGGGGAGAGCAACAGCGAGTCAGTCTTGCGCGTGCGATTGTGGGAACGCCGCCGCTGTTATTGGCAGATGAACCGACTGGGAACTTAGATCCAGATAATTCGGCATCGGTGCTGAAGATTCTTCAGAAACTAAATGCTTTTGGTGCGACAGTGATTGTAACGACGCACGACGAACGCTTGCTACGGATGGCGAATAAAACTGTGGTGCAATTGCGAGATGGAAGATTAAAAATTAAAAATTAAAAACTTTGCTTTTTTAACTTTTATTGGGCGCTGCGAACTAAAATTACCGTGCTTTTCACGCCACGCGCGATCGCTTCCGGTATATTTCCTTTAATCGCTTGTTGCAACATTCCCTCACGACTGGCACCTAATACCACCACATCGCAATCATCGGCGTGCGCCAAATTGATGACCGCATCGGAAACAGAAGTGGCGCGAACCGGAATTGCCATCACACTTGCGCTCAACTGGCTACTGAGAAAAAGAGCAGATTTTTCTAGCACAGCTGTGTCAGGCAAAAGTGTGGAGGGATGGAAAATTTGGGCTAATTGGATGGCTGGTGTATGCGACAGGGAAAGCAAAGAAGGTAAAATTTGCAAAGCTTGCTGGGCGTTAGGGCCACCAGCGATAGGAACTAACCACTTGTGGAAAGCAGAAGGTAGCAGACAGAAGGATGAATTAGAAGTAAACCCTTGACCTATTTTCACCAACACCAGCTCGCAAGGAGCCTGTCTGATAATCGTGTCCACAACATCGCCAAAAATGCGACCTTGGGTGATGCTGCTGCCTTTCCAGCCCATTAATAACAAATTGATGTGTCGCTCGTTAATCGTTTCCAGGATCGCTTGAGCGATATCGTGGGATACCCGAATCTGGGTGTGAATCGGAATATTCAATTCCTTGCCTAGTTTTTCCGCCTGACGTAGCAAGCGGCGACTAGCACCCGTCTTCACAGGTGATTGCGCGGGGGCGCTACTGCGTCCAACTAAAATCACCTGAAGACACTCTAATTCATAGTTGCGATCACGGGCAATTGCGGCTGCCATCTGCAACAGCGCTGGTGCTGTTTGCGGGTTGGCTAGGGGAACTAGCATTCGTCCGGTTCCTATGGCAGGAGCGCGAGTTTGATAAACTACATAGGAAGGTTCCGACCGGGGGCCAATAGAGCCAGTTTGACCGTTCAGCTTGTCTGCTTCCGCCTTAATAATATCGGCGCGGGTAATAATCCCAATCAGCTTGCGCCCTTCCGTGACTGGCAATCGGCTGATTTGATACCGATTAAGTAAATATAAAACATCGCCAAGCGAAGCTGTCGCACCAACAGTCACAGGTTGCGGTGTCATAATCCGCGATAGGGGGAGATTTCCCGGCAGACTGCGCTCTTTGTAAATTGCTAAATCTGTTTGGGTGACAATACCAACCAGCAATCCCTTGTCTACAACGGGGAAACCGCGATGATGGGAACGGGAAAAAGCTTGCGTCGCTTCATCAAGGCTGATATTACTAGGCAAGGTTTCCACCCGGCGCTGCATCACATCTTCTGCCTTGAGATTTGCCAATAGTCCATCGGTAGTCGGCTTTTTCTCTAAATGAATGCCATTCCACTCTAAGAGGCGACTGTAAAGCGATCCTCTGGTTATCTTTTCCGACACCAGATAGGAAACCACCGAACCAATCATCAAAGGTAAGACAAGGTTAAAGTCCATCGTCATTTCAAAGACAATGACAATGGAGGTGATTGGAGCTTTGGCAACGGCGCAGAAAAATGCCCCCATGCCAGCCAGAGAGTAGGTAGCAGGCGAACCGACTCCCAAAGTTGCCTGTTGGAGGAGTCCCACTAGATAGCCCAGCCCAGATCCCAAAATTAGGGAGGGGGAAAATAAACCACCGGGAGCGCCAGAGCCACAGGCGACAAGTGTTAAAATATACTGCACGACAAAAGCTATGGTCGTAAATTGCCAAGCCGCCTCACCCGTGACTAAAAATTCTCGCAAACCTGTGTTGTCCCGAAAGCTTTCGGGTAGCAAAGCGATCGCTATCCCAGAAATCAAACCAGCCAAAGCGACTCGTTGACTTAAAGGCAGTTTCAGGGTGCGGTAGAAGCCGAGACTGGCAAAAATTCCCTTAGAAAACCATGCTCCCAACAACCCAGCCAAAGCTCCCAACAACAGATAAAAAGGAATCTCTTGTAAAGAGAAGCTAGACTGAGATGCTGTTATCGTCAAGTTGAGTTCCAGGCTGCGGCCCCCTAATAGCCGCGAGACAACCGCACCGATGAAGGATGCTAAAATTGCTGTCCCTAGAGTCAGGTCGGATAAATCCTGAAGCAGTTCTTCTACAATAAATAGGACGCCAGCGATCGGCGCATTGAAGCCAGCGGCTAACCCGGCACCAGCACCCGCAGCAATCATCTGGCGGCGATGGTCGGGGGAGGTGGGAACCCAGTGACTCAATTGCGCGGCGACGGCTGCACCCACATGAACGGTTGGGCCTTGTCGCCCCAAGGTCAGTCCGGAACCCAAAGCCAGGATGCTGCTCAATAATTTAACTATGGCAACCCGTAAATTCAGCGCTATGGGAAATTGGGCAAGAGCAGCTTTGACATAAGGAATACCGCTACCAGCAGCTTCTGGTGCCTGACGTTCCACCAGCCAACCGGAGAGGAATCCAAAGGATAAACCAATGGCAGGGAGGACGATCCACGCTGGTAAAAAGTGGGACGCATGAACTCGCCATGCGCCTAAAGCCCCAACTGATACCTTTAATAGAACTCCTGAGAGTCCCGATACTAAACCAATCAGACAAGCTTCAGCGATCGCTACCCGCCGTCTGGGACGTAAGAAAGTTTTGAATTGTAAAGAAGCGATATATCGCTTCTGAGTTTTGAGTTTTAATTTGAAAGACTTTAACCGAGAACTTAACTCTCTCAAATAATTCATAATTCACTCAAAACAATCAAGAGCTAATAGCTATTGATGGAACAATTAGCTATTAGCTATTAGCCATTGTGCAACTAACTAATAACTTTTCCGGTGACAGATAGCCCTTCTACAATCAGAGAGGGTGTATAAATCGAATCGTTCCAATCGGCATCGCCTCCCAGTGCTACTAACTGTTTCAGCGCTGTGTAGACGTTACCCGCAACCATAGTATCTTTCACTCGCCCGACTACCTGACCGTTCTGGACGCGGTAGCCTAGCTCAACGTTAACCGAGAAGTCGCCAGAAATACCAGCACCGCCGCCCAGCATCTGGTCTACCACCAGTCCATCATCCAATTTTTGCATTAAGTCCAACAGCGTCCCCTTCCCTTGCCCAACCAGCAAATTAAATAGTTCTGGTGTGGGATAGCTGCCTAAACCAGGGCGAAACCCGTTGCCTGTGGTGCCACTGCCCAGCTGCCGCCCTGTGGTGCGATCGGTGTAAAATAGTTGCAAAATGCCGTCTTTTATAAAGATTAGTTCCCGTGTGCTGGTGCCTTCATCATCAAAAGGACAGCTGAATGGCCCCGATTGCGGGTTTTGGGAAATGGTGATGGCTTCTGATATTACCTGTTCGGTAAGGCGATCGCTCCAGGGGGAAGCACCTTCGATTACCCGTTTGCCATTGAGTGCAGCTGCAACTGTCCCCCAAAGCATTTCCGCTGCTTTGGCGGTGAATAGCACTGGTACGCGACCGATGGGGGGGGAAACGTTTTCTTTAGACCAACTCAATCGCTGCACAATTTGGAGAGCCAGCGCGACTGGATCGAGTCTGTCCCGCTGGGTTTGACCATCGCTGACACTAAGAATATCATCCCCCCGCACCCACTCTGCTCCTAGATAACAGCTGAGGGTGGTATCGGTATAACGGCAATCTAGTCCTTTAGAGTTGATAAATCGTGTAGTTTCTGATTCGCATTCCCAGGTGCTAGAACAGAGGACTTCTGGGTAAGCGTCTCGGACAATGGCGATCGCTTCTTTGCCCATAGACACCAGATCCTCAACTTGTACTACCTCTCCCAAGTCTGGATAGTTGCCTTTAGTACCATCAGTTAGTTCCACGGTTTCTGGTGGGTTGAGCTTAGCGATCGCGATCGCCCGATCCACCAAGGCTTGCGCTTCCACCGCTCCATAGGCGACGGCTAGCCCCGGACGCCCATTTTGCCACAGCCGCAGGGCTGTGCCTTCTGCTTGAGCTATTTCTAGCTGTTTGAGTCGGTTGGCTTCAAAAAATACCGGTCGAGATAGCGATCGCGACTGATAAACCTCCGCTGCTTCTGCTCCTGAGTGCAAGGCTAGATCCAATAGCTGCTCTGCTAGAGTCTCTTGTGGCAAATCGTTAAAACCCATATCTATTGATAACTATGGAATAGGCAACCGCCAAGACGCTCTTAAAAGGTAAAAGGAAAAAGCGCCCCAACGATAGGGTCTAGCTATGCTTCCCCGAATCGTGGGGCAAGACAGTAAAAATGCAAAAAAAAGAGAAAATATTCCCTAGTAGTAAATAATCTTCTAGGTGGGCATTTTAACTTCTTCTGGTGCTTTTTTTTGCTTTTTTCCTTTAACTTTTTTAAGAGAGTCTAAAGTAGTAAGCAATCTTCATCTGGTGGCATTTTAACTTTTTATGAGAGTCTTTTTCTTTTTCCCTTTTTACTTTGCCATCAGAGTCTTTTTACTTAACTACAGGCAACTCTTGCAGTAGCCAAAACCCCGCAAACGATTCTGTCTGGGGGGTGGACTGAAAAGCTAAAAAATGCACCATCCCCGCTTTTTGCTTAGCCTGCTCAAAGTTTTTGGCTTCCTCCAGAATTTTTGGGTCTTTGAGATTAGCCAGAACCCAGCTATTACTCTCCCCTGTCTCCAATAACAATCTAGGCGACGCACCACCGCTGAACTTGATAAAAGCTGGTTCAATCCCAGACATCCAGCCAGCCATTGGTGTCGCCCTAGGGGAAAAAATCACCACGCCAGGAATTGGCGTTTGGGGCGCAAGGGGTGCGGTATCTGTCGCACCTATCAGCGGGAAAGCTTCCCCAAAGCCAATATCCCACTCGTGCATTTCCTCAAATTCCGCCGCAGGCAACGTTACAAACGCCCACTGCTGACCTCTCAAAGCATCTGGTAGAGGCTGGGGTGGCTGGGTTTGGTATTGCACAGATGGATTAGGCGCAACAAGTTGATAGCCCGGTTCTTTGGGATAAACTTCCTGCATCCGCTCTTGTAGCCAGAAATACAGCGAAAAAGTCCGGCGAGAAAGTTGAGCTGAGATGCCCAATTCATCGCAGGCTTTGACGATCATCTTGGTCATCGGACGGCGGAAAAAGCGGATTTTTTGGGGAGCGCCGGTCTTGGAGGATGCGATCGCCTCCTCCAAGGTCGTCCGCAACCATATCGAATTCACCTGGTTATTGGGGCAGAACTGAGCATAACGAAACAAAGACTCAGGTTTTGTGCGGGTATCCAAAGGACTCTCGCACACCAATAATTCCCAAATTTTTTTCTGATTCTCGTCCAAAATCGGGCGAGAGTAAAAATCTAATTCCCAAACTGTTCCCATACCAAGGCGCTCAAAACTTATCCTATCTTTTATGATACGGGGGAAGCATCCCTTGCCCTTCATGATTTACATAGACAGCTCTTACGGCGAAGGCGGCGGACAAGTGTTACGCACTTCCCTCAGCCTTGCGACTATCACAGGTCAACCGATACGCATCGAACGCATTCGGGCGGGACGCAAAAAGCCCGGACTAGCTGCCCAACACCTTACAGGGGTACGGGCGGCGGCGGCAATTTGCAACGCCCAAGTACAGGGGGATGAGTTGGGTTCAACGAATTTAGAGTTTACCCCCAGTTACTCTGTTCAAGCTGGAAAATACACCTTTGATGTCAGCGACGCACGGGAAGGCCGATCGGCGGGTGCTGTCACTTTGGTTTTGCAGACTATCTTGCTGCCCTTAGCTCTCGCTCGCGGCGATTCGCAAATAATACTGCGCGGCGGCACTCATGTAGCATATAGTCCCTCACTCTCCTACATTGAGCAAGTTTACCTGCCCATCTTGAAACGAATGGGGGTGCAAGCTGAAGTAAGGCTACACCGTTGGGGATGGTATCCGCAAGGCGGCGGAGAAGTGGAACTCCACGTCAGCGGCGGTAGCACCCTCAGCAGCATTAATTTACTCGAACGAGGACAATTGCAGGAAGTGCGGGGTTTAGCTGTGGTGACACAACTGCCCTCCCACATTCCGCAACGGATGGCAAGCCGTGCAGAGAATTTGTTACACGAGGCACATCTGAAAGTTACGGTGCGTCCATTGCGAGAAAGGGGTGTTGCACCAGGAGCGGGTATTTTTCTCACAGCTGAGTATGAAGACAGTTTGGCTGGTTTTGGTGCCTTGGGGCGTTTGGGGTTGCCAGCTGATAAAGTAGCCGAAATAGCTTGTCAGGAGTTGCTGAATTTTCATAAAACTAATGCACCTGTTGAGGAGCATTTGGCGGATCAGTTGCTATTACCTGCGGCTTTGGGTTCCGAGACGAGTCAATACCGAGTAGCTGAGATTAGCACCCATTTAACTACCAATGCTTGGGTGATTCATCAGTTTGGCATTGCATCGATAACTATAGATGAAGTTGAGCGGGTGGTGACTGTAACACCCAACACTTAAAGAGGCAGCGATGTTCTAAGAGGGCGATCGCTTTCTCTTTTCCCATCTGGCAATCAGAAACCATATTTAGCGCCCAGTACCACAATTTTGTCCCTATAATTTGCCTTTTGACGCAAATCACATTTTTCTCTGATGAGAATCGCGCCTCTAAAAGCTGGAGATCACCTGTTTTGATGGTGAATTTGCACGAACATTATTGAAGAAAGATATAAGTCCACTATCTAGAGGAATAAAAATATGCCAACGTCTTATTCAGTAACTTCTTCTGTAAAACCTGCCGATCAAAACGCGCTGACTCAGGCTGATGTTTCGGGGAACACTGTTGCTGGTGTTCTCCTATTTGTCATTCCTTTGACCATTATTTTAGGAGCTGTTTTATATAAAAAGTTTCGTCCTAAACATCGTGCTACTCTTCTGCTGGAACAGATTGAAATTTTAGAGAGAATCTGGCGGATTAGTCCAGAAAATAAATATTAAATGCTAAACATAAAAATAGCAGACTACCACCGCCCTTTCTCATTTCAGTCCACACTGGAGAAGAAATACCCGAAGTTTTGATGGATTTGCAGTGGTTAAAAACGCGACTGCTGGCGGTGGATTTCCCTTGACGCTAAAAGCGATCGCATTAAATTCGCCTAACTAAAGTGGGAGCGATAGCTAAAGAATCCTCAAATATTGCTCCTCGCCGCTTCAACTCCAGCCTCATCTCCTCACCAAGTCCTACATTCCATCCAAATTCAGCATTCTTAACTTTTGCACCGTTCAGGATAGCACCACTGAAGATGGCACCCTTCAAGTCAGCACCAGTTAAGTCAGCACGGCTCAGGTTGGCACCCTTCAGGTCAGCACCAGTTAAGTCAGCACTACTCAGAGAAACACCAATCAGTTCAGCACGCTTGAGGTTAGCACCAATCAAGATCGCACCATTGAGGATGGCACCGCCCAGGATAGCATGGCTCAGGTTGGCATGGCTCAAATCGACGACACTACTCAAGTCTGCACCGCTCAGGTCAGCATGGCTCAGGTTGGCACCCCGGAGATCCACCCCCCGAAGATCCACACCACTCAGGTTGGCGCAACTGAGATCGGCACTACTGAAAATAGCATGGCTCAGGTCGGCACCACTGAGGTCGGAACAGCTCAAATTGCCATCGCTGAGGTTGAAACAGCTCAGATTGACCCCACGGAGATCGATATTGCTCAGGTCGGCTCCTGCGAAATCTTCGGCAGGATTTAGAGCGGAAATTTCCGCAAGCTCAAACAAATCATCAGTTTGTGCCTCTACAACCAGATGGATCAGTTCTTCAATTTCCTGAAGAGATTTAGTCTTAGTCATATAGCAACACTGCCTGACTTAAATAGGGCGTTAATTTTGTATCTATTAGCCACTGGGTAATCATTGTGTTTAACACTACCCTCTTATTAGAATTAATATCTTCTAAACCCAATCCTTGTATATCCCTCAACAGGATATCTTTCTTTGAAATTTCAAAAAAACCTGTCACAATGCAAGGCTTTTTCGTCACATACAAAGTTCCCAGTTTTTCCCGATAACTCACGCCAATCAATACTGGCTGACTCCTCTCTTTTGTAAAAGTCCAAGACGGGTTTTCTGGCTCCCCTTGAGTTGTAACTTGATAAGCAGTGACTCCAAATTTATTCATCATATCTGCTTTTTGCTCCCCGGTGCCGGTTGCTTTCGCTTTAGCTTTAATCTCACTTAGGGCAGCATCACAGTCTGTGGAATTTTGAGATTTATTAACTTCCCGATTTTGTCTATCCGTGTGAATCAAAAGTTGACGCGAGCCTGTTAACTTACGCGAGTCATAGGGCATAACGCCATTTGTCAGCTTCAGTTTTAGTTTTGCACTTTTTAAGCCAAACTTGACTTGACCGCCCAAGAACGACTCCCAATCTTCCTTGAAACTCACGGTCAAGTAGAGGTCAATGTGTCTAGGTGATTTTGGCTCCCCGTTCAATTCCATGTACAGGCAACCAGATTTGTTTTCTAGCTGAACCACCCGAAGCGGCTGGGGGAGAGGCTTTTGCATTAGAGCATCTCAAGAAGTGCAAATACATCGGGTAGAGAATCCGCCAAGTTGCCACTTCAGTTGTAAATTAGTCTATTCCTTTAGCAGCAAGATGCACCAGTTGCTTTGCCTACCTGGTGTGACTCATTCGGCAATTACTTAAATATTAATAAAGCTAACATAAAGGTGCCATCCATCAACGGTATTGACTACTAATTGAAACATACAATTGTCCTCAGTCATCGTCAATAATTGCCCCACGCTGCTTCAGCTCAAGCTTCATCGCCTCGGAAAGTCCTAAAGCCCCTATTAGGCGAGCATTTTCTATATTGGCACCGCTTAAATTGGTACGCTTGAGGTCAGCATTTTGCAAATTCGCCCTGCTTAAGTTGGCACCACTCAAGTCAGCATCACTGAGAGTAGCACCACTCAAATCTGCTGCCGCTAACTGGGCATTAGGTAAGTAAGCGCTGTATAAGTTTGCACTCTCCAGGTTGGCACCACTGAGGTTAGCGCGGGGCATTTTGGTACGCAAATCGGCTCGACTCAGGTTAGCACCACGCAAGTCAGCATCGCGGAGGTTGGCATTACAGAGGCAGGCACCAGCCAGGTTAGCACTTTCCAGGTTGGCACGGCTCAAGTCCGCAAATGTTAGGTCTGCGTCGCTCAGATTGGTATGATTGAGATCAGCATTGCTCAGGTCGGCGCTGCGGAGGTTAATACCACTCAGGTCAGCTTTGGCAAAATCCTCAGATGGATTGATGCCAAGCATTTTGGCGTGAGTTAGGAAGTCTAGAACCTCAGCTTGCCATAGTTTCCTGACAAGAGAGGAGTGCTGTTGCTGGTAGTCGTTCGCCGCTTGCGAGTCAAGAAGAGCATCTGAGACTAAACGTAGATTTTTGAGCGCCAGTCCCTCTGTTCGACTATCTGGCAATTGGAGCGCGATCGCTCGACACTCTTGAAAGCATTCCTTCGCCTGGCTATACTCATCTAAGGAATAGTAAACTGCTCCCAGATTCAAGAGCGTTTGCATCTCACTTTGACGATCTTGAATTTCGCGGACAATGGTTAAACGCTGTTGCTGGTAAGCGATCGCTTTTAGCTCCTCTCCCATCAGGTAGTAAGCATTTCCCAAGTTACCAAGGGCATTCCCCTCACCGCGTCGGTCTTGGATACTTTGAGCTAGATTCAAGTGCTGCTGATAGAATGCGATCGCTTGCGGTAAATCTCCCAAAGCCTTGTATGCAGCTCCCAGATTTCCTAAAGCGGCTCCCTCCCCAATGCTATTTTGGCTGGCTTGATACATAGAAAGCGCCTCTTGCCAAGACTGCATTGCAACCTCTAGAGACGCGATTAGTCGCGTCTCTATATACGCCTGATATTGCTCAATTCCTTGCTTTAGCAGTTGGTCGGCTTCAGGAGTCATAGTCGAACTCTGCACCAGATAAGGTAACTGGATTAAGAGCTATTAACTCTTAACTCCTAAGTTTTTATAAATAGCCTTTTTTATTTTTTAGCAGATTGCCCCGCGTCGCCTCAAGTCCCGTTTTATGCTCTCTGCCAATCCTTCATTTTCGCCAAATCGAGCCTTCTGGACTTTCGCACTGCTTAGGTCAGTATCGCTGAGGTTAGCACCACGTAGGTCAGCGCTGCTCAGGTCAACACCCTGCATATTGACACCAATCAAGATGGCATTACTTAGGTTGGCACGGCGCAGAGAAGCATGACTCAGGTTAGCATCGCTTAGGTTGACACAGCACAATTTCGCATCCATCAAGTTGGCGCGGCGCAGGTCAACTCCAATTAGTTTGGCATCATTGAGAGTAGCACAAAGCAAGTTGCAAGTGTTGAGGCTAGCACCAACCAGGTTGGCACCGCTCAAGTTGATATTGATCGTGTCAGCACAAATCAAGTTGGCACTGATCAAGTTGGCATTGCTGAGGTCAGCATTGTTCAGGTTGGCTCTGCTCAGGTTAGCACCACTCAGGTCAGCACAACTGAGGTTAGCAGCCAGTAACATAGTACCGCTCAAAATGGCACCGCTTAAATCGGCACCACTCAGGTCAACACCACTCAGGTTCCCACCAGCAAAATCTTTCAGAGGATTTAATCCAGCCATTTGCGCTAGTTCAGAGAAATTATCTGTCTCTGCTTCTACGACGCGCAGGATCAGGTTTCTGATTCTCTGGAGAGATTTTTCATTAGGCACATTCCCACTTGGCCTGATCTGCATAAGGTTTTATGTTTGACTCCGAGACGCTCAGGGCAATAATTCTCTCTATCACTGCCCTCTTGTTACGACTAATGTTTTTCAAGCCTAGTCCCTCTGCATCAGGATAGTCTGCCACTAGAGAGCTTTCTTTTTGTAACTGAGTCAGAATTTCTTCTAAAGAGCTTTGCAGCTCAGTAGTATTTTTATTTTTCAGTTGCTCTAGTTTTAAGTTTGCACAATTTGGGTATTGCATTATTTACCTCTGAGTAATTTGTTTAGTGTCTGTTGTATCTAATTTTAAAATACCATTGTACTGTAATAGATTACGGTATTGGGTATCCAATCTTTACGCCTTTTGGCTGAAAGTTTGGTTACAAAAAACACACAGAATTTACCTACATAGGGATAGAGGTCATTTCAGTAATCGTTGCTTATGCCTTCTATCCCAAAATACTTCTGCAAGGTTAATAATAGTTAATATATGTTTTAGGGATTTTATTTTAAGTAAGTTGTATGTAACATTTTATTATCAAAGGAGTAATTAAAAATACCTACTTCAGGATAGAGGGGTGATCTCGATGATTTCCTTAAAATCAAATAGAAAGAAATAAGCTGTCACCCATTCAAATTGCAATATCAATTAATCGTTTAATCGTTTTTTGTCAGATGTTGGTCGTTAGTTGTTGGTTGCAAGTAATATCTTGCACAAATGTGAAATAGAGGCGGTAGCCTCCCTTCCCTCGTTTCCAGGGAAGAGAGGCTAGAAACGGGCTTTTGTCGGGTTTATTTGTGGCTACCGATATATTCTTGCAATGACTTCACCTGCAAGGGTTGAGACTGCAATGAACGAATCGCCGCCGCTGTTGCTTTGGCACCAGCAATAGTTGTGATCATCGGGATTTTGTAAGTTAGAGCGCTCCGGCGAATCAGCCGACCATCTGTCTGCGCCTCTTCTCCAGAAGGCGTAGTGATAATTAGCTGAATCTTGCTATTTTTAATTGCATCTAGCACGTGAGGACGACCCTCATGCAATTTCAGCACCAGTTCAACATCTAACCCATTCTCTCGCAATACTTTCCTGGTGCCTTCGGTTGCCATTATCTGGAAACCTAATTCCATCAGGTTTTTCACCACAGACACAACCGCCGCTTTATCGCGGTTGTTCATCGACACGAACACCGTCCCAGATAAAGGTAAACGCTGTCCTGCTGCCAATTCTGCCTTAGCAAAGGCTGTCCCGAAGTCGGCACCAATTCCCATCACTTCGCCAGTAGAGCGCATCTCAGGGCCGAGAATCGTATCTGTGCCAGCGAATTTCTCAAAAGGCAATACCGCCTCTTTGACCGCAATGTGACTTGGCATCACTTCCTCGGTAAATTTCAGAGATTCCAGCGTCGCACCTGCCATAATTCGGGATGCTAAGCCAGCTAAGGGAACTCCGGTGGCTTTCGAGACATAAGGCACGGTACGCGAGGCTCTGGGGTTGGCTTCGAGGATGTAAACTTGTTCGCCTTGAACAGCAAACTGGATATTCATCAATCCGATGACTTTCAGGGATTTGGCTAGTTCAACCGTCCATCTGCGAATTGTCTCCAGCACTGGTTCGGAGAGGGAAGTATACGGCAACGAGCAGGCAGAATCTCCGGAGTGAATTCCTGCTTGTTCAATATGCTCCATGATACCGCCGATTACTACTTTGCCAGTGTGGTCTGCGATCGCATCCACATCCACTTCAATCGCATTCTCTAAGAATTTGTCGATTAAAATGGGATGCTCCGGCTCTACTAAAACCGCATAAATCATGTAGCGCTGTAAGTCCTCATCGGAGTAGACGATTTCCATCGCCCGCCCTCCCAATACATAAGAAGGACGTACCACAACCGGGTAGCCAATACGCTTGGCGACAGCTAGAGAATCTTCGTAACTCCGAGCCAGACCGTTTGCTGGCTGCTTGATATCGAGTTCCCGCAGGATTTTTTCAAATCGCTCTCGGTCTTCAGCAGTGTCAATCGAATCTGGCGAGGTTCCCCAAATTTTAGCTGTTATTTCGGGGTGGGATTGCAGATATTCCTGTAAAGGTAAAGCCAATTTCAACGGTGTTTGACCGCCAAACTGGACAATAATTCCTTCTGGCTGTTCCGCCTCGATGATGTTGAGTACATCTTCTTTGGTCAGCGGCTCAAAATACAAGCGATCGCTTGTGTCATAATCTGTGGAAACTGTCTCTGGGTTCGAGTTGACCATAATTGTCTCAAACCCTTCTTTGGATAAGGCATAAGCCGCATGACAACAACAGTAGTCAAACTCAATCCCCTGTCCAATGCGGTTCGGGCCACCGCCTAAAATCATCACTTTGCGCTTATTAGAAGGCAACACCTCCGATTCTTCCTCGTAGGTCGAGTAGTAGTATGGAGTTAACGCCTCAAACTCAGCCGCACAAGTATCCACTGTCTTGTAAACAGGCACGATACCCAACGATTTCCGATAATCGCGGACTTCATCCTCTGTGGTTTTAGTAGCATAGGCGATTTGGCGATCGCTAAATCCCTGCCGCTTAATATCCCACATTTGTTCCTTCTTCAGGTCTTTGAGCTGACTCCGCTTCAGGAACTTCTCGGTTTCCAACAGTTCCTGCATCTTATCCAGAAACCACAAATCGATTCCGGTGAGTTCATAAATCTCTTCCCCTGTCATCCCCATCAAAAAGGCATGACGCACTGTAAAAATCCGTTCTGGGTTCGGTGTCCGCAAACCAGCCCGAATTTGCTCTAATGAAGGTAACTTCTCCTTCTTATCGCATCCCCATCCGGCGCGTCCTGTCTCCAAACCACGCAAAGCTTTTTGGAACGACTCGCAGAACGTCCGTCCCATCGCCATCACTTCTCCCACCGATTTCATCTGCGTTGTCAGCACCGCTTGAGAACCGGGAAATTTCTCAAATGCAAATCGGGGAATCTTCGTCACCACATAGTCAATTGTCGGCTCAAACGAGGCTGGTGTTTTCTTAGTGATATCGTTGGGAATTTCATCTAAGGAGTAACCCACCGCCAACTTCGCCGCCATTTTAGCAATCGGGAATCCCGTCGCCTTAGATGCAAGCGCGGAACTGCGGGAAACTCGCGGGTTCATCTCAATTACAATCAATTCGCCTGTAAGTGGATTTATGGCAAATTGAATATTTGAGCCGCCCGTCTCTACCCCAATCTCACGGATAATCTTAATTGAGGCATCCCGAAGCCGCTGGTATTCCTTGTCTGTCAAGGTTTGCGCTGGCGCAACGGTAATTGAGTCCCCGGTGTGAATACCCATCGGGTCAAGGTTCTCGATTGAGCAGATAATCACTACGTTATCTGCCAAATCGCGCATTACTTCCAGTTCGTACTCTTTCCAACCCAGAAGCGACTTTTCCACCAGAATTTGTGACATAGGAGAAGCATCTATACCTCCCTGTGCCATTTCTTCAAATTCTTCTTGGTTGTAAGAAATACCGCCGCCCGTGCCGCCGAGGGTGAAAGCGGGACGGATAATTAAGGGGTAGGAGCCGATTTCGCGAGCGATCGCTTTCGCTTCTTCTAGTGTACTAGCAATTCCCGACGGACAAACTGGCACCCCAATTCGTGCCATCGCTTCTTTAAATAGCAGGCGGTCTTCAGCTTTCTCAATAGCTGGTAATTTGGCTCCGATTAACTCAACACCGTACTTGTCCAATACTCCATTCTTCGCCAGCGCCACGGCTAAATTTAGAGCAGTCTGACCCCCCATCGTTGGCAATAAAGCATCAGGTCGCTCTTTTTCTATCACCTTCTCCACCACGTCTGGTGTCATCGGTTCAATGTAGGTGCGGTCAGCAGTTTCCGGGTCGGTCATAATCGAAGCTGGGTTGGAATTGATCAACACCACTTCATATCCTTCTTCCCGAAGCGCTTTACAGGCCTGAGTCCCTGAATAATCAAACTCGCAGCCTTGTCCAATGACAATTGGCCCGGAGCCTAGTAGCAAAATTTTATGAATATCATTGCGACGGGGCATATTTGTTAGTCCTAGCGTAACCGTTGTCAAGTCCTGATCATTCTACGGGGTTTCATCCTATTCCTGGCGGGTTATTGGGTCTATTTTTCCAAGATTTGATGACTTATGACTTATGGAGTGGGAGCTTACTTTTGTTACTCTCATTCCCAGGCGACCGCCTAGGAATGAGAGTAACTGGTGCGTATAGCACAGGTTGTTTCTGGCAAAAGTGGATTTTTTTTGTTAAGCAGCGTTGACAAATCCAATCAATAAATTTATAGTTTTAGATCGTATTTCCCTGTGCATCAATAACGAAAATGACAGAGAGAGATAAAGTATCTCGTCTCTGCCATAGGTTCTCCTCTATTAAAAGAAAGGCAGTTGGGGTGCTTAAAGCTGTCTTTCGTTTGAATATTTTGGCTTATTATAGCTGAAATTGACCAAGTTGTACAGCTAAATCTTAGTTATTGCCAGACTGGACAAATCCCAGAGTTAAGCTGTCATGGGCAAGGAAGTGCGCCAGATGATAAGCACGCTCCTCAGTTTTGAGTAAAATTTGTTCGTAGAGATAGCGAGTAGCGCGATCGCCCAAACTTTCTGCTTGCGCTGCTTGACGACGAATCAACCCAATCATAGCTTGTTCAGCAGCTAAATCGTGTTTGACCATCTGAAGGCAGGAAAAAACACCTTCGTCTTCCGGAGTAAAGCAGCACAGTTCTGCTAACTTGGCAAAGCCAGCCACTGGTACGCCACCGAGTCCATCCAAACGTTCGCCAATATCATGAACGTGTCCCTGCACCTGTTCGTAGCTTTCGCTGAAGAACTCGTGCAGCATATAGAATTCTGAACCTTCAACTACAAAATGATGCTTTTGATATTGCAGGTACAGCGCCTGAAAACTTGCTAGAGCAATATTGAAGCCTTCACAAACTGGTTCAGTAACGCTGCGCTCCAGCAACACCGGATTGTCATAAACCTGACCAAAGGAGCGTAATACACTCTGAGTTTCCGACATTATCGTGTTCTCCTTTTCATTAAGCAACCGTTGTTGCTAATAAAGTCAGTGTATCACGCACTCCCTGTTTTGGCTCAAAACTAGCAGGGGTAAAGCATTCCTGCCAAAGTTTATTGGTAAATACAAAGCCTTTTAGCTTGCCAAATTTATCCTCCATGACTTCCTGGAGAAAGGGTTTCGAGCCTTCCGCATCCGCCTAGGGATCGATCCAATTTCTGTCATATTTTTAAATTATTGGCTAAGCTAGTTGAGAATTGTTAGCGTTTGGGTTATATGTAGTTATGTAGGAAAAGACGGGCGAAAATCCTTGCTACCGAAGATTTCACCGGATGTCAGGAAGTGGAGGAGAAAAAGTAAATGGTAATTTCTCGCGTTTGTAGAGACAAATGAATCCAATAGAGCCAAAAGTCGAAGCCAGCCTTGTTGTTGCAGTTAAGCCAGCAGATCGGTGGCAAGTCTATTACCGCTTGCAAGAACTAGACATACACTGCGGATGTTCGATTAACCAGCCTTTATGGGTTGATGTGCACAGCGTTACCGGTGCTGTCCAGGTGTGGAGTGTTGTCAGACAGTTAACGGTATCCCGCCGCGACTTGGCGAGGCATCTTGAGCGATGTTGGCAATCCCTGTAACTATCCAAAAGAACTTGAAAAAGAGGATTTAATAACAGCTATGTCTAAAGAAAACTATCAAGTAGCACAATTTCATCTTCAAGGATGGTTACTGGGTTTTGTAGTTGAAGATGGTTATAAAATAAAAAGTCTGCGACTCGCCACTTCCGAGGGTGAAGCTCAAATCAAGCTTTCCAAAGAAGGTCGAATTTCCCTTTTCAGATCGGCAGTGAAACCGGGTTCTTGGGTGGAAGTTTTTGGCGAAAGAAAGCTAAAGCCCAAAAATGGCGAAATTAAACTAAAAGCTTATATTGTTAAACCAAGTGTTGCCCCCAATCAAGAGAGGGAAGTTGCACAAGTAGAGGCAATTCAGGAATTGCCTACACCTGCAAAAAAAATTCCCCTCCCGTCCGGTGTCAAAACGACAATTTTGGTGTGTAAAAAGTCAGATTGTTGCAAGTTGGGTGCTAATAAAGTTTGTCAGGCTTTGGAAGAAGGTTTGCGCGATCGCGGCTTGGACGACCAGGTTACGATTAAGGGGACTGGCTGCATGAAGCGTTGCAAAGCAGGGCCGAATATCGTTATGCCGGATAAAACCCGCTACACTCGGATTGACGCTAAAGAAATCCCTGAAATTATAGATAAACATTTTCCAGATGAGATGATATCCCAAGAGCTAGCTGCACCTCGTTTGGAGTGCGAAACAGCTAGGGTTCGTTAATAATTTTTCGTAATTTATAGATAATACATACCCCCAACTTCTTTTGATCAGGAAGTTGGGGGTATCTGCAATGTACAGGCTGCCATAATATTAGTACCTGACCAAAGCGAGTAGATGAATATGGCGATCGCTACTGTAACCGAAAGCTTCTCTTTAGAAGACTTTATGGCTAATCCCCCCGAAAACATGGAGTGGGTGGATGGACAACTTGTGGAGAAAATGGGAATGACGGTAAAACATAGTATAGTTCAGACTAGATTAGCTTGGGGCTGGAAAAATTTCATTACCCAATCTGGACAAGGAGGAGAGGTTGCTGTAGAACTTCCCTGTCGAACTTTAAAGCAGGGTCGTCGTCCGGATGTATCCTATCTAACAGCGGAATTGATAGCACAGTTTGCTGAGGTAGGAGCATTACCACAAAGTCCACCGCTAATTGCTGAAATCGCTTCTCCAACCGATTCAGCCGAGGATTTGTTTGCCAAAGCAAGCGAGTATTTAGAATCGGGCTGTCAGGAAGTTTGGCTGGTATTTCCTGAGAGTCGTCGGGTATTATTAATTACTCAAAGTCAGACATTAGGGTTTAACACTGGGGATGTGGTAAGCACGCAATTGGTAATCACAGGATTTAGTGTCGCGATAGATGAATTGTTAGCTTGAAGCTCTATGTTAAGTAGGGTGATTGCCTGCCTTATTTATTAAGGCTGACTATAATTTTTCGACTTTAAATGAGTATATTTTCCTCCCAATCCTTCAACAAGGGTGCGCGTATTGGCAATCAGCATTCCTTGGTAATTTTCGCCTTCGGTTCCTGATGCACCGAGACTATCGGCAAACAGTTCTCTGTCTGAAACTTTGACATTCGCCTCTTTAGCTACTGCTTCAATCAGTCTGGGGTTTGTCGTCGTTTCTGCAAAAATTGTGGGGACACCAACATTTTTGATGTCTTTAACGAGTGCTTTCACTCGCGCGGCTGCGGGTTTTTCTTCGGTACTCAGTCCACCCAATGCCCCTTCAAAGGACAAGCCATAAGCTTTGACATAGTAACCTAGCGCATCATGAGTTGTAACTAATTTGCGTTGAGTCGGGGGAATTGTGGCAACTTGAGTTTTAATCCAAGTATCTACCTGCCGGAGTTCACTTGTTAATTTTTCGGCGTTACTGTTATAAAGTGCCGCATTGCTAGGGGCTAATTTTTCCAAGTTGCTGCGTATGGTTTCCACAATCCGGATGCCATTTTTGGCATCGTGCCAAACGTGAGGATCGGGAACGGTTTTGTCATCCTCCTGAAATGGTTCGGGGTTGGGAACTGCAATCTCATTCACGGCAATTTTGAGGGCTGGATTTTTAGTTGCTTGAATTAATTTAATTAAACTTGGTTCAAAATCATAGCCTGCGTAGAGAATTAGTCTGGCGTTCTCAATGGCTTTTCGATCTTCCGGTTTCGGTTGATATAGGTGCGGATCGGTGCCAGGATTAATTAAGCAGGTGAGATCGATGGTGCCTTGGGCAATTTCTTGTGTTAAGTCACACAGAATATCGGTGGTTGCTACGACTTGCGGCTGATTCGAGCTGGCATTTGCCAGTATGTTTGTCGAATCTCTTGGTGCTGAATTACACCCCCATAGCCCAAAAGCGATCGCTATTTTGGTAATTCCCAAGTTTAATTTCATCTTCTGTAACATTCCGAGTCAATAAATGCTTTAATAATGATTATCATTATCACGATATAGTCGATCATGTTAGAGGTTCAGCATTTAGCTGTCAACTACCGGGGAGTTTGCGCGTTAGAAAATGTCAGTTTTCGTTTGGAATCAGGGCAAGTGGTGGGGGTGATTGGGCCGAATGGAGCGGGTAAGAGTACGATGCTTAAGGCGATTCTGGGCTTGATTCCGGCAAGGAGTGGGGTGGTGAAGTTTCGCGCCCGTTCTCTAAAACAGCAGTTGCAGCAGGTGGCGTATGTGCCGCAGCGATCGCAAATAGACTGGGATTATCCGATTACGGCTTGGAATGTGGTGATGATGGCGCGGACTCGTCATACAGGTTGGTTTCGCCAACCCACCTGTCAATCTGAGGAAGTTGTGGCGGCGGCGTTGCGGCGAGTGGGGATGCTGGATTTGCGAAAAAGGCAGATAGGGGAGTTGTCGGGGGGACAGCAGCAACGGGTATTTTTGGCACGAAGTCTTGCACAGGAAGCGGAGTTATTCTTTTTTGATGAGCCGTTTATCGGGATTGATAAGAAGACAGAAGAAGTTATTTTTGATATTTTTGCGGAACTGAAGGCGGCTGGAAAAACTCTTTTGGTTATTAGTCACGATTTGGGTGAAAGTTTGAGTCAATATGATAATTTTTTGTTATTGAATAAACAGTTAATTGCGACTGGTTCGCGTCAGGAAGTCTTTACTGCTGCTAATATTCAAGAAGCTTATGGCTACAATTTAAATTGGTTTGCTACTTGAACAGAGTTTTAATTGAATTACTAATAACCAATGACTAATAACTAATGGCTAACTGGCTAATTGAACCATTGAGTTTTGAGTTTATGCGTCTGGCGATCGCGACTGCGGTTATGGTAGGCGTTCTTTGCTCTGTGGTAGGCAGTTATTTGATTGTCCAACGCATGGCATTATTGGGGGATGCGATCGCTCATTCGGTTTTGCCGGGGCTAGCGATCGCATTCTTTTTGGGCGTTGATATTCTCGTTGGTGCTTTTATTTCAGGTACTATCAGCACTTTTGTGGTTGCCTGGATTCAGTCTCAATCACGAGTAAAGATTGATGCCGCATTGGGGTTGGTTTATTCGGGTTTCTTTGCCTTGGGCGTTACTCTGATTACTCTTTTGAGAAGTAAATTGGATTTGAATAGTTTTCTATTCGGAGATATTTTAGGCGTAACCAGTGCAGATGCTCTGAGAACTTTCATTATTACTATTATTGTTTTATTGTTAGTCAAGCTTTTTTATAAAGAACTTTTGTTTTATACTTTCGATCCGTTAGGCGCACAGGCTATCGGATTGCCAGGTAATTTCATTCACTTTGGATTGATGGCAGCGATTACTCTCACTATTATTGCTAGTATGCAAGCAGTAGGAGTTGTCTTAGTCGTTTCGCTGTTAATTGGCCCTGGGATTACTGCCTATTTATTAGTAAAAGAATTGCACCTAATGATGGGATTAGGTGCAATAAGTGCGGTAACTGCTAGTGTCAGCGGCTTGTATATTAGCTATTACTTGAATGTCCCATCTGGACCAGCAATTGTGTTAGTTGTCTCTGGATTGTTTTTACTAGCCTTGCTGTTTAGTCCTTCCCAAGGAATTTTGACTCAGGCGGGAACAGCTAATCGTTCGACAAAGATTTTGCGACAAATGAAACAGTTGAGGCGGTGATGGGGGTTAGCGCATCGCCGCCTCTGCATCCTGACTAAAGGGTAAACTGACCTTGCATTTGACTCAAAGCCTTTGTGCAAGCAGCGCAGCTGCAACTCATGTGGTCTTTGATTGGATTACTCGGTTGTACAGATGCGGAAACTTGTTGATCCGCTACAACAACTTGTGCAGATGGTGCAGACAGCATGGCATTTGAAGCTTCAGCGGCTTGTGCTGCATTAGCTAACAGTAACATTGATGCCAAAATTACAGGGGAGGCTAGCATTGCCAGAGCAGTTTTGTTCATAATTTAGAAGCTGACAGTTTTTGATGGCATTATAGCCAATAAACAGTCAGCTAAGTTTTGCTCAACGGCGACCAAATCCTTGACCACGTTGGCTTGGCGACCAAATTAGTATTTCGCCATTGTTCCCCCCGGCGGCGAGTGGATGTCCTTGGGGATGCCATGCAAGGCAGGAAAAGCCGTCAGGTGCGCCTTTCAGGTGTTGCGCTAGGCGCGTGGCTTTGTGCCAGAGAAACACGCATCCGTCTTCGGATGCTGAAGCTAAGAGGAAAGTGTCTGGTTGAAAAGTAATGGCTTGCACGACTTCTGTGTGCCTTTCTAGCACTCGACCTTCCCAAGCGCGAGAGACATCTGGGTGCTTTTCCCAGACGACAATACATTCGGCGCTGGCGCTGGCTAAGAGGGGCGCACCTGTTTTTGTCAGTGCTTGCGACCAAGCTAGGTGGCGAATTTTACCGGGGAACCCTCGCATCACCCAAGGATGGGGATTATTCCACTCTAAGACGGTGATGGTGCGATCTAGATTGCCAGAGGCAAGGTATTTGCCATCAGGCGACCAAGCGATCGCTAAACTAGCAGAATCAACCGACATCATATAAGGATCGTCATCCCAATCTTGGGGATTCCAAATTTTCACCCCTTGATAGCCGCCAACTGTTAACCCCTGACCGTTGGGATGCCAATTAATATTTAAAACCGAAGATTCGGCAAAATCTAGAGTTGTAGCAATTTCTCTCGTATCAGCATCCCAAACTTGTACGAAGCGCCCCAAACTGAAAGCTAACAAATTACTGTTGGGACTCCAAGCCATCTGGTCAACCCAAGTGGGTGCATTGGATAAAGTTGCAATTAATTCCCCAGAATTTAATTCCCAAATTTTTACTTGTCCATCTTGTCCGCCTGCCGCTAAAAATTGACCGTCTTGAGAAAAAGCTAAGCAGTCTACAGAATTAGCATTCGCTGATTGGAAGAGGGTGGTTTCCTCACTTTGCAAAAGCATCACTTCTCCGGCGGCGGAACTTGCCGCTATTGTGCCATCGGGCGACCAAGCAACAACTGTCACGTAATCGGAGAGGGTTCCTTGCGTCGCCAATTTAAGCAGCGGTTCTTTTACGCTAGGCATCCTTGAAAGTCCTCTTTTAGTTGCGCTTCGTTGAGATTGCGACCGATGAAAACAAGTTCATTTTTGCGTTCTTCGTCGGGTTTCCAGGGACGGTCAGGGTTTCCCTCAAATAGCATATGTACGCCTTGGAATACATAGCGACGGTCTTCGCCTGCAATATTGAGAATCCCTTTCATCCGAAAAATATCTTGACCCTGAGTTTGCAATAGGGAACTTATCCAATTGCTGAGCTTTTCAAAATCAAGTGGTTTCGCTTCCACCAAAGCAATTGAATACACGGTTTCATCGTGTTCGTGGGCATCTTCATTTAAAAATTGTGGGTCAATTTCCAACGCCCGATTTAAGTCAAATGCTCCTACTCCTAAGAGCGCATCCATCTCTAACTCGGAGTTGCGGGTGCGGTAGATTTTGGCGATCGCATTCATTGAGCGAATCCGCTTTTCAAGCTCATCAAGTTGTTCTGGTGTCACCAAGTCAGTTTTGTTCAGCAAAATCACATCGGCAAAGGCAATCTGTTCCTGCGCTTCCTCCGCCTCCCAGTGATTCCAGATGTGGAGAGCATCTACAACTGTCACTACAGCGTCTAACTTTACGCGATCGCGCATATCCTCATCCACAAAAAATGTCTGAATCACAGGCGCAGGATCGGCGAGTCCGGTGGTTTCAATCACCAAATGGTCAAATTTATTCCGCCGCTTCATCAAGTTGCTGATAATCCGAATCAAGTCGCCACGCACGGTACAGCAGATGCAGCCGTTGTTCATCTCAAAGATTTCTTCATCGGTATTGACAATCAGTTGGTTATCAATCCCCACTTCCCCGAACTCGTTGACTATCACCGCCACCTTCAGCCCGTGTTCGTGAGTCAGGATGCGATTCAGGAGCGTTGTCTTCCCCGCGCCCAGGTATCCAGTGAGAACAGTGACGGGAATGGTGTTTGTCGGCGCTTGTACCATGACGGATTCCTCTAGCTTTGTAATAATGATTATCATTATTACATTATGAGCGACAACCCAGAGGGAGGGTAAGGGCGCAAAGTGGTGTTGCTCTTAGCACAAGCCCTCCTTGACGAGCCTTCAGTGAAAAAAACAGATTTTCATCTAAAACTTAACGATAATCAGAAAATAGATAAGAAGAAAAGAAGCAAGCATTCAAAGCTCAAAGAGAAGCATTTCGTCAGCGTTACCAGGTAATTTTTAAACAAGTTCAGCCTAAGTTTATTGATCACGTCAGAAAACCAAAATGCTCCTCTGTAGCTTTTGCAAATCAATGAAACAGGGGTATCTGGGACGATATGATCGAGAGCAATTTGGACGATTTTGAGGTCAATTAAGCGCGCTCGCTTTCGCCGAGCTAAGTGGGAATTGTTCAGCACGTTTAGCCGATTCAGCTTCTTGCTTGGCGGTTATTAGGAATTGGTATTAGCGGACAGTGTAGCTGGCTTATTTTTCCGCAATCATTTATGCAAGAAAGCCTTGAAAAAGTGTAAGCTTAGTTAACACCATTTCAAGCCAATCGTTGCTCGTTTGAAATGATGGTCGTTTGAAGATATCGAAAAGTAATCGCGTCAATAGTATTTTCAAGGATTGAACGACGATGAAGATCCTAAAGAAAACCGAACAAGTCTTGATTATTCAAAGAGGAACGAAAGCAGAGTTTTTCCTCGGCACTGCTTTTGTGATGCTCTGTTTTCTACTCATGATAGGAGGATTTTTATTCGCAATCAGCATAAGCCTTGGTATCGGATGGTGGGGATTTCTCTTCTCACCTTTAGCAGTATGGGCTTTTTGGCTTGCACTTCGTCGTTTTTTGTCAAATGAAAAAATAGTAACTATATATAGATTAAATAAAGCTACTAACCAAGCAACTATAGAGTTTCAAGGGTTGAGACAATCTAAAGTTGTTGAATTGCCACTCCATGAAATTCGCTCAGCAGAAGTAACGTTTCTAGACTCACATTACATCGGGTATGGATATACACACATACGTTCTCAATTTTACTTTCTAATAAATTCAAGAAAAGCACTTGCTTTGGATCTGGCAATTGGGATGGGTGAGAAGCGCGAGCTAGAGGCAATTGCTCGCTACTTTCGAGAATTTCTGTCCAACAGCTAATACCGTAAACCCCTTTTTGCTAACAAATCAAAGTTTTAGTCATCGCCAGCTAACAAGCCTCTGCACCGAAACGTGACAAGCTGGTTGGGTTGCAGAGGTTGCTTGTATCCGGTGAGCTTGGTCGTTTTCAATTCCAGTCAGCTTGCTCACAGGGCAAGAGAATCGCATCTCCCGCAGCTGTTATCCACCTCAACCACAGCCGATTGATACCGCGAAAACTTCCCCAAGATTGTTGAGTCTTGCAACTTCCCCTACTTTGTCACTAATTTCTTGGGCAATAGCTAAGGTTTGTGGATAATTCTCCAACGCTTGAGGTTATTTTCCCAGGCGGCGGTTAACTTCGCGAATATTGTTGAGCGTCGTCCTTTCTCCCGCCTTGTCACCAATTGCTTGAGCAATGGTTAAAGCTTGTTGAAGATAATCCAACGCTTTGGGATACTGTTCCAGGCTGTCGTAAACTCGCCCAAGATTGTTGAGCGTCGTACCTTCTTGCGCCTTGTCACCAATTGCTTTGGCAATGGCTAAAGCTTGTTGATAGTACTCCAAGGCTTTTGGGTACTGTCCCAGGTTGCTGTAAACTACCCCAAAATTGTTGAGCGTTGTACCTTCTTGCGCCTTGTCACCAATTGCTTTGACAATGGCTAAAGCTTGTTGATAGTACTCCAACGCCTTTGGGTACTGTCCCAGGCTGTAGTAAACTAACCCAAGATTGTTGAGCGTCGTACCTTCTCCCGCCTTGTCACCAATTTTTTGGCGAATGGCTAAAGCTTGTTGAAGATACTCCAATGCTTTTGGGTACTGTCCCAGGTTGCGGTAAACTTCCCCAATATTGTTGAGTGTCATACCTTCTCCCGCCTTGTCACCAATTTTTTGGCGAATGGCTAAAGCTTGTTGATAATAATCCGACGCTTTTGGGTACTGTCCCAGGTTGCTGTAAACTGCCCCAAGATTGTTGAGCGTCGTACCTTCTTGCGCCTTGTCACCAATTGCTTTGGCAATGGCTAAAGCTTGTTGATAATACTCCAACGCCTTTGGGTACTGTGCCAGGCTGTAGTAAACTAACCCAAGATTGTTGAGCGTCGTACCTTCTCCCCCCTTGTCACCAAGTTTTTGGCGAATGGCTAAAGCTTGTTGATAATACTCCAACGCCTTTGGGTACTGTCCCAGGTTGCTGTAAACTGCCCCAAGATTGTTGAGCGTCGTACCTTCTCCCGCCTTGTTACCAATTTTTTGGCGAATGGCTAAAGCTTGTTGATAATACTCCAACGCCTTTGGGTACTGTCCCAGGCTGTAGTAAACTACCCCAAAATTGTTGAGCGTCGTACCTTCTCCTACCTTGTCACCAATTTTTTGGCGAATGGCTAAAGCTTGTTGAAGATACTCCAACGCCTTTGGGTACTGTCCCAGGCGGCGGTTAACTTCCCCAAGATTGTTGAGCGTCGTACCTTCTTGCGCCTTGTCACCAATTGCTTTGACAATGGCTAAAGCTTGTTGATAATACTCCGACGCTTTTGGGTACTGTTCCAGACGGCGGTAAACTTCCCCAATATAGTGGAGAGCGGCTCCTTCACCTTGGCGCTCCCCAATTGCTCTGACAATAACTATAACAGATTGAAACGTCTCTAAAGCTTCTCGAAATTGACTTTGCTGATATTGCTTAACTCCTACTTGATACAGCCGCAACGCCTCGTCATTGCGTTGTTCTCTAGTTGGTGCTTGCGCCAAAGCCGCATTGCTTCCCCAAGTAATCCCTACAACTTGTAACGGACAACTCAACGAGATGAGCAAGGTGGCAGTAATAACGCTAAGGCGATGAAGATGAGGATACATAGCAAAATTCTCTGTCAGTGGGTTAGCGAACTGCTTATATCTCGCTCCCATTTTAGGGAAATTATGCAAAGATTTACTTAACTTATTGAGAGCCGAAGATTCCCAAGAGTGCGATCGCGCAATATCTGTTTTTCTTCTAGGATGGCCATTCACAGAAATTGAGCCTTATCGCCAGTTAGCTTAAACTGACGATAAAACTCACTCATCAATAGACCTCTTGCAAAAGTCGATGCTGAGGTAATATGGGGTCTAAACAAAGGCGCTCGCAAAAAACGGGTGAGCGATCACGCAGTCTGATTCATAAGAATATCTGATGAAATAC